>NZ_JBKKKY020000022.1:0-40753 GCF_046613545.2 Aphanothece microscopica RSMan92
CCGGCGATGAGCCGCGTCGTGGCGGCCTGCAGGATCTCGACGCCGGCGAACAGCACCAGGGCGGCGCTGGCCAGGGCCCCCACCGTGCGGAATTTCTGGTGCCCGTAGGGATGGTCCCGGTCGGGACGGGGATTGGACAGACCGCCGGCCGCCACCCCCGCCAGGGCGATCAGGGCGTCCAGGCCGCTCTGCAGGGCATCGGCCAGCAGGGCCAGCGATCCGCTCCCCAGGCCCACGGCGAACCTCACGACGCTGATGGCCAGGCTTCCCACCACGCTGGGGGTGAGCTCGCCGCTAAGGCCACCGGTCAGCCCATCGGAACGGACCCGTGACCGGGCGTCCGGCGACCCGGGGCCTGGGCTCGTCACCGCTGGAGCCTGCATCTGCCCCCACGCTATTGGCAATCCGGGTGGGCGTGCAGGGCTGGGTGAGCTAAAGATGCTCAGCGCTTTGGTGCCGCGTTGACGCCGCCGTCCGGCCAGCCCCCGTCCTCCTCTCCAGCCCTGCCGATTCCCGGACGCCTGCTCGCCGCAGGGATCTCCCGCTGGTGGCCCGCCGGCGCGGCCGTCCTGGTCGGCGGTGTGGCCCTCGACGGCCTGGGCCATCTGCTCCACCTCCCCCTGGCCTCCGCCTCCACCGGCGTGCTGGCCCTCGCCGCCGGCTGGTGGTTCCTGCGGCGCCCCCGCCCCCCGGCCGGTCCCCCCCCCACCGATGTGACCGGCTGGCTCCAGCGCCTTGAAGGTCTCCAGGAGCAGTTCCAGGACCTCGACCCCGAGGGCCACGCGGCCTCCCAGCAACGTGCCCTGACCCTGGCGGACCAGCGCCGCCTGCTGGAGCGCGCCGGACTCACCGTGGGAGTGGCGGGCACTTCGGCGATCGCCGAGCCCTGGCAGCAGCAGTTCGCTGAGGCCCTGCGCGGCGCCCAGACCCTCACCCTGCTCTGGGGCAGGCCCCTGCCGAGCTGGAGCGAGGACTGGCAATGGCCCGAACCCTTCGCGGCCTGCGACTTTCTCGTCTATGCCCTGAGCACGCCGCTCTCGGCGGCTGACCTGCGCTGGCTCGAGGCCCTGCCCGCCGCCCTGCCGGTCTGCCTGCTGGTCGATGGCGGCGCCGGCGCCGATCCCACCGGCCTGCGGGCCGAACTGGAAGCCCAACTGGCACGCCGGCCGGACCGGGAGGTGCTGTTCTGGCACCCCGGGCCCGGCAGTCTCGAGCCCCGGCGCACCCTGGAACCCCTGCTCATGCCCCTGGCCGAGCGGCTGAGCCGCGAGGCCGCCCAGCTGCGCCGGCAACGCCAGCTGCGCTGTCTCCAGGGCCTGCACAGCCACTGGCAGGCCGAGCTCGAGGCCATGCGCCGCCGTCGTTTCCAGGGACTGCAGCAACGCACCCAGTGGGTGGTGGCCGCCGCCGTGGTGGCCGCCCCCCTGCCGAGCCTGGATCTGCTCGTGCTCGCGGTGGCCAACGGCCTGATGGTGCAGGAGATGGCCCGCCTCTGGCACTGCTCCTGGACACCCGAGCAGCTGCGGGCGACGGCCACCGAGCTGGCCAAGGCCTCCCTGGCCCTCGGGGTGGTGGAGTGGAGCACCCAGGCCCTGGCCTCCCTGATTCGCTGGCATGGGGCCACCTGGCTGGTCGGCAGTGCCATCCAGGCCCTCAGCGCGGCCTACCTCACCCGCGTGGTCGGCCGTGCCATGGCCGATACCCTGGCCCGTTCCGCCGGCGTCAGTGAGCCGGACCTCGAACGTCTCCGTCGGGAGGCCCCGTTGCTGGTGGCCCAGGCCGCCGATGCCGAGAAGCTGGACTGGGGGGCCTTCCTGCAGCAGGGGCGGCAGTGGCTGGCGACCCAGGCGGCGGTCTCGCCGGCCCGGACCTGAAGGCGTTAGGCCCCCTACCTGGGTTCCAGGTCGTGCTCAAGGGTCGTCTGAATGGACGGCTGAAGGGACGGTGGGCGGCCGCAGTGGCATGTAAAGGAACCTGAAGCTGCTCGACGATTGATGTCCAGACCGTGCCTTCCGGCGCTTTTTACGTAGCGTTTTGTTGGTTCAGCTCAGGCAAGCGGCCTCCCCCGGGAAGCGTCTTTCCTGAATGGGCTCCTGTTCTCATCCTCCTTTCAAGGGCTTCTTCCATGACCACTGCTGCGCGCAGCAGCCGTGCAGAAAGCTGGGAAAGCTTCTGCCAGTGGATCACCTCCACCAACAACCGCATCTATGTCGGTTGGTTCGGTGTGCTGATGATTCCCTGCCTTCTGGCTGCGACCATCTGCTTCATCGTGGCGTTCATCGCCGCTCCCCCTGTCGACATCGACGGCATCCGCGAGCCCGTGGCCGGCTCGTTCCTCTACGGCAACAACATCATCTCCGGTGCTGTGGTGCCCTCCAGCAACGCCATCGGCCTGCACTTCTACCCCATCTGGGAAGCTGCCTCCCTCGATGAGTGGCTGTACAACGGCGGCCCCTACCAGCTGGTGGTCTTCCACTTCCTGATCGGCATTTCCTGTTACCTGGGCCGTCAGTGGGAACTGAGCTACCGCCTCGGCATGCGTCCCTGGATCTGCATCGCCTACAGCGCTCCGCTCTCAGCCGCGTTCGCTGTGTTCCTGGTCTACCCCTTCGGTCAGGGCTCCTTCTCCGACGGCATGCCCCTCGGCATCAGCGGCACCTTCAACTTCATGCTGGTGTTCCAGGCCGAGCACAACATCCTGATGCACCCCTTCCACATGCTGGGCGTGGCCGGTGTGTTCGGAGGCAGCCTCTTCTCGGCCATGCATGGCTCGCTGGTGACCTCCTCGCTGCTGCGGGAGACCACCGAGAGCGAGAGCCAGAACTACGGCTACAAGTTCGGCCAGGAGGAGGAGACCTACAACATCGTGGCTGCCCACGGTTACTTCGGTCGCCTGATCTTCCAATACGCCAGCTTCAACAACAGCCGCAGCCTGCACTTCTTCCTGGCTGCCTGGCCGGTGGTGGGCATCTGGTTCACCGCCCTGGGCGTGAGCACGATGGCGTTCAACCTGAACGGCTTCAACTTCAACCAGTCGATCCTGGATGCCCAGGGCAAGGTGCTGCCCACCTGGGCTGACGTGATCAACCGTGCCAACCTCGGCATGGAAGTGATGCACGAGCGCAACGCCCACAACTTCCCGCTCGACCTGGCGGCCGTGCAGACCACCCCGGTGGCCATGACGGCCCCCATCACCGCCCCGGTGATCGGCTGATCCTCAGCTCCGCTGAAGCTTCGCTGATCAGCACCCCCGTCGACCGCTTCGCCCCCGAATGTCGACGGGTTTCGCAGACCTTCCAGCCCCCGCTTCGGCGGGGGCTTTCGTTTAGCTTTTCGGGATGACCTCGGATCAGGGCCAGCCAGGGCAAACTCTCCGATTCCCTGCCGGTGCCACCCGGTCCCAGTCAGCAGCCGTCCGCAGGCACGCCTCCTCCGGCTCCTCCACGGCGCCCGTGCCTCTGAAGTCCAGGGCGGCCGCCGGGCTTCTGGTGCTCGCCATGGCCCTGGCGGGCTGCCAGCCGCCCCAGTCCAGCCAGCCAGCGGATGGCAGGCCGCTGGTGCTCACCACCTTCACCGTGCTGGCCGACATGGCCCGCCATGTGGCCGGCGACCGCCTCCGGGTGGAATCGATCACCAAGCTGGGGGCCGAGATCCATGGCTATGAGCCCACCCCCAGTGATCTCCAGCGGGTCGCGGATGCCCAGCTGGTGCTCGAGAACGGTTTCGGGGTGGATCAGTGGGCCCGCCGCTTCTATGCCGGCCAGCGGCAGCTCCAGACCGCCACCCTCACCGAGGGCATCACGCCCCTGCCGATCGCGGAGGACGCCTACGCCGGCAGGTCGAACCCCCACGCCTGGATGTCGCCCCGGCTCGCCGAGGTCTACATCGAGAACATCCGCCAGGCCTTCACCCGCCTGGACCCGGCCAGCGCCGACACCTACCGCCGCAACGCCGACGCCTACCGCGCCCAGCTCCGGGAGCTGGACCGGCAGCTGCGCACGGCGCTGGATGCCCTGCCCCCCGGCCAGCGGGTGCTCGCGACCTGCGAGGGGGCGTTCAGTTACCTGGCCCGCGACTACGGACTCACCGAGGCCTACCTCTGGCCGGTGAACGCGGAATCCCAGGTCACACCCCAGCGCATGGCCCGACTGATCGCGCTGGTGCGGGAGCGCCGGGTGCCGGCCGTGTTTTGCGAGAGCACGGTCAGTGCCGAGCCGCAGCAGCAGGTCGCCCGGGAGACCGGCGCCCGCTTCGGGGGGGTGTTCTACGTTGATTCCCTCTCCGGTCCCGGCGGTCCGGCGCCAACCCTGATCGACCTGCAACGCCACAACGTCAGCACCCTCGTGGCTGGACTTCAGGGGTCGGGCTCGTGAGCGTGCTGCCCCCAGCGGCTCCCTCGGACGCGCTCCTGAGCGCCGCCGACCGCATCGTGGTGGAGCACCTCTGCGTCGACTACCACGGCACCGTGGCGCTTCACGATGCCTCCCTGCGGGTGCGCGCCGGCAGCATCTGCGGGCTGGTCGGCATGAACGGGGCCGGCAAGTCGACCCTCTTCAAAGCCCTGATGGGTTTCGTGCGGCCCTCCCGCGGCAGCATCACGATCAATGGGGCGTCCCTGAACCAGGCCCGCCGGGACCAGTCGGTGGCCTATGTGCCCCAGATGGAGAGCGTGGACTGGAACTTCCCGGTCGATGTGGCCAATGTGGTGATGATGGGCCGCTACGGCCGGATGAATCCCCTGCGGATCCCCCGCCCCAGCGACCACCGGGCTGTGCAGGACAGCCTCGAGCGGGTGGATCTCTGGCCCCTGCGGCACCGGCAGATCGGCCAGCTCTCCGGCGGCCAGCGCAAGCGGGCCTTCGTGGCCCGTGCCCTGGCCCAGGGGGCTTCGGTGCTGCTGCTGGATGAACCGTTCAACGGCGTCGACATCCGCACCGAGTGCCTGCTGGTGGATCTGTTCGAGGCGTTCCGCAACGACGGGCGCACCCTGCTGATCTCCACCCATGACATGGCCCATGTGCGGGGCTTCTGTGACCAGGTGGTGCTGATCAACAAGACCGTGCTGGCCTACGGCGAGACCAGTGAGGTCTTCACCGAGGAGAACCTGGCCCGGACCTTCGGCGGTCTCACGGTGGAGGGCTGAATGGAGCCCCTCCTCTGGATGACCGAGCCCCTCCGCCATGAGTTCATGGTGCGGGCCCTGCTGATCAGCATGGTGGTGGGCGTGGTGTGCGGCCTGCTGTCCTGCTTCATGACCCTCAAGGGCTGGGCCCTGATGGGGGATGCGGTCTCCCATGCGGTGATGCCCGGCGTGGTGATCGCCTACGCGCTCGGCCTGCCCTTCGCCCTCGGGGCATTCGTGTTCGGCGTCGGGTCCGTGACCCTGATCGGGGTCATCAAACAGATGACCCGGATCAAGGAGGACACGGTGATCGGCCTGGTGTTCACAGGCTTCTTCGCCCTGGGGCTGACCCTGATCTCCAAGGTGCGCAGCAACCTCGATCTCACCCATATCCTCTTCGGCAACGTGCTGGGAATCAGCGACGCGGACGTGGTGCAGACGCTGCTGATCAGCGCGCTGGTGCTCGTGGTGCTGCTGGTGTTCCGGCGCGACCTGATCCTGTTCTGCTTCGATCCCACCCATGCCCGTTCGATCGGTCTGCGCACGGGCGTGCTGCACTACCTCCTGCTCACGGCGCTCTCCCTGGCCGCGGTCGCCGGACTGCAGACGGTGGGCATCATCCTGGTAGTGGCGATGCTGGTGACACCTGGCGCCACCGCCTATCTGCTCACCGACCGGTTTGACCGCATGAGCTGGATCGCCGTGGCCTCCGCGGTGATCTCCAGCGTGCTGGGCATCTACTGGAGCTACTGGATGGATGCCTCCACCGCCGGCTGCATCGTGCTGGTGCAGACCGGCCTGTTCATGCTCAGCTTCGTGCTGGCCCCCCGCCATGGGCTGCTGGCCCAGGTGCGCCGGTGATGGCCGAGGCGACCGGCCGGAGCCAGTCGTGGCCCTGGTGGCCACTGCTGCCGCTCTACCCCTATGGCCGCCGCCAGACCCTGATCCGGGAACTGATCCCCGCGCAGGTGTGGAGCTTCGAGCAGCTCCAGGGGGTGCTCTATGTGGCCGTGCCGATCCGCATGACGGTGCTGCGGCTCCGCCGGGGCCTGCTGCTCTACGCCCCGGTGGCCCCCACCGTCGAGGTGCGCCGCGCCCTCGCCGATCTCGAGCAGCGCTTCGGCCCGGTGCAGACGATCGTGCTGCCCACCGCCTCGGGCCTGGAGCACAAGGTGGCGGTGCCGGCGATGGCCCGGGCCTTCCCCATGGCCACCGTGTGGGTCACGCCCCGCCAGTGGAGCTTTCCGATGGCGTTGCCGCTGAGCTGGCTCGGCTTCCCGGCCAGGCGCACCCGCGTGCTGTTCGAGCAGGGCGTGCCCCATGCCGAGGAGCTGGACTGGAAAGCCCTCGGCCCGCTGGATCTCGGCCTGGGAACGTTCCTGGAGGTGGCCTGCCTGCATCGCGCCAGCGCCAGTGTGCTGATCACCGATGCCCTGGTGGCCATCGGCAGAGAGCCTCCCGAGCTGTTCGGCGCCGATCCCACCCCCCTGCTGTTCCACGCTCGGGATCGGGGCGATGAGCCCCTGCAGGATGGCCCGGAGAACCGCCGCCGGGGGTGGCAGCGGCTCGTGCTGTTCGCCAGCTACCTGCGCCCCGACCGGCTGGCGGTGCCCCCCTGGGGGGAGGTGCTCAGCCAGGCCCTGGCCCCCGGGCTCCGCTCACTGCGCTGCTATTTCGGCCTCTATCCGTTCCGCTGGCTGCCCGGCTGGCAGGAGGAATTCCAGGCGCTGCTCCCGACACCGTCCGCCCCTCTCCGGGTTGCGCCGGTGCTCGAGCGGCTGGTCTTCCCCCGCTGCCGCTCGGCGCTGCTGGACTGGTTGCGGGCCATGGCCCGCGACTGGGAGATCGGCTGGGTGATCCCGGCCCATTACGAGGCCCCGGTGGCGGTGAGGGCCTCCCAGCTGGCGGACCTGGCCGACAGCCTCGAGGTCGGCACCTGGGCGCCGGACGGGGGCAGCTGGGCCTATCTGGCCGGGATCGATCGGAACCTGCTCAGGCTCGGGGTGGTTCCCCGCTCGCCGGGGGTGCCGCCTCAGTGCTGAGCGACCAGCCGCGTCGGGCGGCTCAGAGCCGCAGTTCGCCCGGATCGGCATCGCGGCAGGGGTCGTCCCCGGCGTCGTCGGTACCGAGCAGGCTGGTTTCCAGCTCCATCCTCTGCTCCATCTGGCGGAGGAAGTACCCCGTCATCATGGCCGAGGCCAGCAGGCCGGCCAGGTTGTCGCGGTTGGTCTGAATCTTGACTTCGAAATGCTCGCCGGGGAGCATGCCCAGCAGGCCCTGGACGTTGTGACGAATGATGTCCTGGATGTCGCCGCTGGCCGAGCGAGCCACCCGCTGCAGCACATCCGGAGACTGCTCCTGAAGGTATTGGATCAGGGAATTGCCGCTGATCGCTTCAGTGTCCGTCGTCAGGAACTCCGGGTTGAACATTTCCGGTGTGCTCCGCGTCACCATCGAACCTTAACCCAGCTGCCGGGAGGCACCAGGGGCGCCCTCGGGGGGGGAGAACCGAATCGCTCCGAACCTGCCCAGGGGCCAGTAGCGCCAGACGGCCGCGCCGATCAGATGCTCCTCCGGCAGGGGACCCCAGAGATGGGAGTCCAGGCTGGCGTTGCGGTTGTCTCCCAGCACCAGCACATGCCCGGTCGGCACCTCGAGCGGTGGCAGGGCATAGTCCATCGGTTCGGCCGCCCAGTCCGCGGCCACGGGCGTGCCGTTGCGCCACAGCCGGCCCTGGCGCACCTCCACCCGGTCACCGGGGCGGGCCACGATCCGCTTGATCAGGGCCGCACGGGGGGAGTAGCCCGCCTCCTGCAGCAGCTGCGGCGGGTGGAACACCACCACGGTGCCCACCGGCAGGGGCCGGTGCAGACGGGTCCGCACCTTCTCCACCAGCACCCGGTCCTGCAGCTGCAGCGTGGGCAGCATCGAGCCCGAGGGGATCCAGCGGGGTTCGACCAGGGCCCAGCGCAGCAGCAGGGCCACGGCCACCCAGGCCAGCAGGGGCAGCAGCTGCCGCCGCAGGTCGGCCAGGCGGGAGGGTGTGCCGGGGGCCGCTGTCCCGGACCCCGGGGCGGCATCGGGCAGGACGTCGGGCAAGGCGGACGGGGAAGATGGTCGCCCCATCCTGCAGGTCCTCGCGTGGATCTGGCCCGCCGCAATCTCGAGGCAGCCCTGCGGCTGCTGCAGGCCCTGATTCGCCAGGGGGCCGGACCGGTGGTGCTCTGCCCCGGCAGCCGTTCCGGCCCCCTGGCCACCGCCGCCGGGATGCTCGAGCGTCGGGGGCTGCGCCTGCTCACGGCCGTGGATGAGCGTTCGGCGGCCTTCCTGGCCCTGGGCTGTTCCCGCGCCGGCGATGGCTGCGCCGCGGTGATCACCACCTCGGGCACCGCCGTGGCGAATCTGCTGCCGGCGGCGGTGGAGGCTGACCTCGGCGGCATCCCCCTGCTGCTGATCAGCGCCGATCGGCCGCAGCGCCTCAAGGGGTGCGGTGCCAACCAGACCGTGAACCAGGAGGCTTTCCTCGCCTGCAGCGTGCGGGCCGTCCTGCAGGGGGATGGACGGGGCCTGGCGGTGATGGCTCCCGAAGCCCTGGATCAGCTCGGGCTGCGGGCCATGGCGGCCACAGCCGCCGGGCCCGCGGCCCCCGCCGGTCCGGTGCACCTCAACCTGCCGCTCGAGGAACCCCTGCATCTCGATGGTCCGGGGCTGCAGGCGGTCGCATCCGGGCTGGCGATGGCCTCCTCCTCCCCCGCCTCAGCTTCGGTCCCAGCTGCCGCATCCGTGCCCATGGCCCGGCCGCCCTGGCCCCGCATCGGGGCCGCCGGGCTGGACCCCGATCAGTCCGGTGTGGTGGTGGCCGGACCCTGGCGGGGGCGCCCCCAGCACTGGCCAGCCTTTCTGGAGGCCCTGCGCCGCTGGCAGGTCCGCAGCGGCTGGCCGGTGCTGGCTGACGGTCTCAGCGGCCTCCGGGGCGCCGCCGGCCTCGCGCTCGTCGGCGGGGCCGATCTCGCCCTCGATCCCGTGCCTGCCGACCTGCTGGTGGGCCAGGTGCTCCGCCTCGGGCCGATGCCCGCCAGCCGCCGCATTCAGCAGTTCCTGCAGGCCTGCGGCGGACACCAGGTGCTGATCAGCGAGCAGGAGCCCCGCCGGCTCGACCCCCTCGGCACCGCAGCGCTGCAGTGGGCCGGGGGGCTGGCCGGCTGGCTCGATCAGCTGCCGCCGGGCTGCCTGGCAGGCCATCCCGGCGCCGGGAGCATGGCCCTGGCCCGCCGCTGGCGGCGGCTGGACCAGGCCGTGCAGCAGTTGCTGGACCGGGAACTGGTGGGGGAGGACTGGGGGGAGCCGGCCCTGGCCCGCCAGCTCAGCCGCCTGCTGCCGGAGGGGGTGCCGCTGGTGATCGCCAACAGCTCCCCGGTGCGGGACTGGGACAGCTTCGCCGTCCCGGGCGGCACGGCGCGCGCCGTGCACGCCTTCCGGGGGGCTTCCGGCATCGACGGCACCCTCTCGCTGGCCTGCGGCGTCGCCGAGGTCCAGGGCCGCGCGGTGCTGCTCACCGGTGACCTGGCCCTGCTGCACGACAGCAATGGCTGGCTCTGGCACGGCCAGCTCGCCGGCCGGCTGGTGGTGGTGCTGATCGACAACGGCGGTGGGGGGATCTTCGAGCAGCTGCCGATCCGGCCCGAGGGCGATGGGCCCCTGGATTTCGAGCGGCTGTTCGCCATGCCCCAGGCCGTCAATCCCGTGGCCCTGGCGGCGGCCCATGGGGTGCCCGCCCGCTCCGTCAGCGGCCCCGCGAGCCTGGCCGCTGACCTGGCCTGGGCCCTGGCGCAGCCGATGGCCCTGCTGCACGTGCCCACCGACCGGCGCCGCGATGCCGCCCGTCGCCAGGCCCTGCGCAGAATGGCCAGCGCCCTGGCCGCTTGCCCATGACCGCTGCCTCCGTGAGCTGGCGCAGCGCCGGCAGCTACGAGGACATCCGCTTCGATCTGTGCGATGAGGGAATCGCCCGGATCACGATCGACCGGCCCCACAAGCGCAACGCCTTCCGGCCGCTGACCGTGCAGGAGCTCTGCGATGCCTTCGCCCGGGTGCGCGACAACCCCCGGATCGGCGTGGTGCTGTTCACCGGAGCGGGTCCCGCCGCCGATGGCGGGTGGGCCTTCTGCGCCGGCGGTGACCAGAGCGTGCGGGGTGACGGGGGCTACGTCGATGCCAGCGGCCTGCCCCGGCTGAACGTGCTCGATCTGCAGCGCCTGATCCGCAGCCTGCCCAAGGTGGTGATCGCCCTGGTGGCGGGGTATGCCATCGGCGGCGGCCAGGTGCTCCACCTGCTCTGTGACCTGTCGATCGCTGCGGAGAACGCCCGCTTCGGCCAGACCGGCCCGAAGGTCGGCAGCTTCGATGGCGGCTTCGGGGCGGGTTACCTGGCCCGGGTGGTGGGCCAGCGCAAGGCCCGGGAGATCTGGTTCCTCTGCCGCCAGTACGGTGCCGACGAGGCCCTGGCGATGGGTCTGGTGAACGCGGTGGTGCCGCTCGAGCAGCTCGAGGCGGAAGGGGTCCGCTGGGCCAGGGAGGTGCTGCAGCACAGCCCGACGGCCATCCGCTGCCTCAAGGCCGCCTTCAATGCCGAGACCGATGGGCTGGCCGGCATCCAGGAACTGGCCGGCCAGGCCACCCACCTCTTCTACCGGACAGCGGAGGGCCAGGAAGGGCGCGACGCCTTCCTGGCGAAGCGGCCTCCCGACTTCTCCGATGCGCCCTGGTTACCCTGAGGGCCTTGAGACGCAGATGTCCGGCCACGGTGGAGAGACGGCAGCAGGCGCCCCTGGGCAGGTCCCTTGGCCTGCTGATCGCCACCGCCCTGGCCGGTGCGGCAGTGCTGCCGGGCAGGGCGCTCTCCGCTGAGCTGGGGGCCCCCGGGCCCCGGGTCCCCTCCACCACGGCTCTGCCCACGGCCAGCTTCTCCACGACCAGCCTGACCACCGCCCCCGTGCCATCCCGGCCCGCCACCGTGGGCCAGCGGGAGCTGGTGCTGGATCGGCGCCGCCGTCACCTGCTGGTGCTGGAGGGCGGACGTGAGCTGCGCCGCTTCCCGGTCGCGGTGGGGCGTCCAGGCTGGGAGACACCGGTGGGCCGCTTCCAGGTGATCGAGCTGGTGGCGAATCCGGTCTGGGAGCACCCGGCGACCGGCCAGCGGGTGCAGCCCGGGCCGGCCAACCCCCTGGGCAGTCGCTGGATCGGCTTCCACCGGGATTGCCAGGGCCGCAGGGGCTTCAACGGTCGCGAGAACCTGGTGGTGGAGGGCTGCGTCAGCGCCGGCTTCCACGGCACCCCCAACCGGGAGACGGTGGGTCAGGCGGCCTCCCACGGCTGCGTGCGCCTCTTCGACGAGCACGTGCGGGAGCTGTTCGCCCTCGTGCAGATGGGGACGCCGGTCACGGTGCTGCCCTGAGGAGCGGCCTGGATGCCAGCTCGGCGTCCATCGCTGGAAGTCAGTCCTGAAGCCCACCCCTAAAGTTGCGCCCACCTCTGGGCGGCCTGGATGCGCGTCTTGTTTGCTGCTGCCGAGTGCGCCCCCCTGATCAAGGTGGGTGGGATGGGGGATGTGGTGGGCTCCCTTCCCCCTGCCCTGGCCCAGCTCGGCCATGACGTGCGGATCGTGATGCCCGGCTACGGCCGGCTCTGGTCACGGCTGACGATCCCGGCCGATCCGGTCTGGCGCGGCCACACGATGGGCAACGATTTCGCCGTCTTCGAGGCCCGCCACCCGACCTCCGGCCTTCCCCTGTACCTGATCGGCCATCCGGTGTTCGACCAGGAACGGATCTACGGCGGCGACGACGAGGACTGGCGGTTCACCTTCTTCGCCAGCGCCACGGCGGAATTCTGCTGGCACCACTGGAAGCCCCAGGTGCTGCACTGCCACGACTGGCACACCGGCATGCTGCCGGTGTGGATGCATCAGGACCCGGAGATCAGCACGGTCTTCACCATCCACAACCTCAAGTACCAGGGCCCCTGGCGCTGGAAGCTCGACCGCATCACCTGGTGCCCCTGGTACATGCAGGGGGACCACACCATGGCGGCGGCCCTCCTCTACGCCGATCGGGTCAACGCGGTGTCGCCCACCTACGCGATGGAGATCCGCACGCCCCAGTACGGCGAGCAGCTCGAGGGCCTGCTGAACTTCATCAGCGGCAAGCTGCGCGGCATCCTCAACGGCATCGACACCGAGGACTGGAACCCCTCCACCGACCCCTGCCTGCCGGCCCGCTTCACCGCCGATGATCTGGCCCCCCGGGCCGGCAACAAGCAGGCCCTGCAGGAACGGTTCGGCCTCACCCCCAATCCCCGCACCTACCTGATGGGGTTGGTGAGCCGCCTGGTGGACCAGAAGGGCGTCGATCTGCTGCTGCAGGTGGCCGATCGGGTGCTGGCCTACACCGACAGCCAGATCGTGGTGCTCGGCACGGGCGACCGGACCTACGAATCGGGGCTGTGGCAGATGGCGGCGCGCCACC
This sequence comes from Aphanothece microscopica RSMan92, assembly GCF_046613545.2. Taxonomy (NCBI): domain Bacteria; kingdom Bacillati; phylum Cyanobacteriota; class Cyanophyceae; order Chroococcales; family Aphanothecaceae; genus Aphanothece; species Aphanothece microscopica. The sequence goes on from NZ_JBKKKY020000022.1 coordinate 12,646, forward strand.
CGGGACGTTTTGCGGTGTTTCTCACCTACGACGATGCCCTCTCCCGCCTGATCTACGGGGGCAGTGACGCCTTCCTGATGCCGAGCCGCTTCGAACCCTGCGGCATCAGCCAGATGCTGGCGATGCGCTACGGCTCGGTGCCGGTGGTTCGGCGGGTCGGCGGGCTGGTGGACACCGTCCCCCCCAACGACCCGCTGATGGGCACGGGCACGGGTTACGGCTTCGACCGCTACGAGCCGATCGACTTCTACACCGGGATCGTGCGCTCCTGGGAGGCCTACCGCAACCAGGCGAGCTGGCAGGAGCTGCAGCGCCGGGGCATGACGATGGACTTCAGCTGGGCCCGCTCGGCCCTGGAGTACGACGCGATGTACCGCGATGTCTGCGGGGTGAAGGAACCCACCCCGACGGCCGAGGAGGTGGAGCAGTTCTCCCAGGGGCAGGATGCCGATCCCAGCCGTCGCGGCCTGGCCGCTCTGCTCAAGCGACGCTGAGGCCCGCCGGTGGCTGACCCCGGGGGGCTCCGCGAAGGCCCGGAGCCCAGGGTTGCGGAGCAGAGCACCGAGCTGCCCGCCCCCTGGGTCGATCCCTGGTCCCTGCTCCGGCGCGACCTGGAGGCGGTGCTGGCCAGCACCCGTCTGAAGCTGCAGGAGCTCGGGCGCCGCAACCGCCAGGGTGACCTGCCGCTGCCGGCCTTCTGGCCCGGCTCCTTCGCCAGCTGGTTCTGGCCCCTGGTCCTGGCGCTGGTGCTGCTGCTGGCCGCAGGTCTGCTGCGGCTCGCCTGGCCGGATCCGCAGGCTCCCCCCGCTGCCGCTTCCGGCCCTGCGCCGGCTCCAGCGGTCCAGCCCCCAGGCCCCCTTCCTGTCGCGCCCCTCCCCGCACCGCCAGCTCCGACCTCGCCCCCGCCGACCAGGCCCGAAGCTGCCCAGCCCGATCCGGTCCAGCCCGAGCCCATAGCCGATCCGCTCCTCGAGGGGCTGGAGCCCGAGGCCCCGAGCGGCCTGATCCGCCGTGGGGCCCCCGAGCCGGACCGCGCCCGTCTGCAGCTGGTGCTGGGCTCCGGCTTCGCGGAGCTGCCGCCCGCCGACCAGCAGCGCCGGGCTGAGCGCTGGCTCGAGCGCGCCCGCGGCCTCGGCTACGAAAGGCTCGAGCTGGTGGATGAGCAGGGTCGCCCCCTGGCCCGCTCCGCCCGGGTGGGTTCAGGCATGATCCTGCTGACGCCACCGCCAGCGCCCTGATGCCCCTTCATCTCAGCCAGTTGCAGCCGCTCTGGGGTGAACCGCTGGGGGCCGGCATCGCGGCGTCGGATCCGCCCCTCGCCGCCATCGGCACCGACAGCCGCCGCCCCGTGGCCGGAGGCCTGTTTCTGCCGCTGGTGGGCGAGCGCTTCGATGGCCATGCCTTCCTGGCCGATGCCATCGCCGCCGGCAGCCGTGCCGTGGTGCTGCAGGCGGAGCGGCTCGCACCCGGCCGGCTCGAGGCGCTGCTGGATCAGGCCGGCCGCTGCGGTTGCAGCGTCTGGGTCGTGGCCGACACCCTGCTGGCCTACCAGCAGCTGGCCACGCTCTGGCGCCGGCAGCTGGAGGCGGCGGTGGTCGCGGTGACCGGTTCGGCCGGCAAGACCACCACCCGGGAGCTCATCCGCGTGGCGCTGGCGTCGCTGGGCCCCGTGCTGGCCTCGCGGGGGAACGAGAACAACGACGTAGGGGTGCCGCTTACCCTGCTGCAGGCCGGCCGCGAGCATCGCGCCGTGGTGGTGGAGATGGGGATGCGCGGGCTGGGCGAGATCGAGCGGCTCAGCAGCTGCGCCGGGCCGGACGTGGCCGTGATCACCAACATCGGCACCGCCCATATCGGCCGGCTGGGCAGCCGCGAGGCGATCGCCCAGGCCAAGTGCGAGATCACCCGCTCCCTGGCGCCCGACGGGGTGGTCGTCATTCCGGCCGGCGATCCGCTCCTGGATGGGGCGCTGGCCGGTGGCTGGGCGGGGCGCGTGGTGCGGATCGCCCTGGCTGACGAGCCCGCCGCCCACCAGGCGGACTGGCTTGGCGCGCTCGATGAGACGAACCACACCCTGGTCGTGGATGGGGAGGAGCTGGAGCTCCCCCTCGAGGGCCGCCACCACGCCCGCAACCTGATGCTCGCCCTGGCCGTGGCGCGCGAGCTGGGGGTGGAGCTCACCGCCCTGCGGCAGCTGCAGGTGGAGCTGCCGGGAGGCCGCAGCCGCCGGCTCGACTGTGGTGGCGTGCGGCTGCTCGATGAGACCTACAACGCCTCCCCCGAGGCGGTGCTCGCCTCGCTCGACCTGCTGGCCCGCCAGAACGGGGGCCGACGCTTCGCCGTGCTCGGCACCATGCTCGAGCTTGGCGAGCAGAGCCTCGAGCTCCACCGGGGCGTGGCGCAGCGGGCCGGCGAGCTGGCTCTCGACGGGCTGGTGATCGTCGATGCCGGCGCCGAGGGCGCGGCAATGGAGCAGGCCGCCGCCGGCATGGCCCGCCTGGCCCGGGTCGCGACGCCCGAGCAGGCCGCCGCCGTGCTGCGGGGCTGGCTGGCCCCGGGGGACACGGTGCTGCTGAAGGCGAGCCGTGGGGTTGCCCTGGAGCGGCTGATCCCCCTGCTGCCGACCTCGGCGGTGGGGGCGCTCTAGGGGGCCGGCGGGGGGGCAGGGGTCTCCGGGCGGCCGTTCTGGGGTCCCGACCAGTTCTCCTTCACCAGCTGCCGGGCCCGACCCAGGGCCAGCGCACCCGCCGGCACGTTGCGGGTGAGGGTGGAGCCGGCACCCACCGTCACGTTCTCCCCCAGCTGGATCGGCGCGACCAGCACCGAGTTCGCCCCGGTCTTGCTGCCGGCCCCGATCACGGTGCGGTGCTTGCGCACGCCGTCGTAGTTGGCGGTGATCGTTCCCGCGCCCACGTTGACCCGCTCGCCCAGGTCGGCATCACCGATGTAGCTGAGATGGTTGACCTTCACCCCGCTGGCGAGGCTGCTGTTCTTCACCTCGACGAAGTTGCCCACGTGGCACTGGGCCGCCAGGCGCGATCCCGGACGGATCTGGGCAAAGGGCCCCACCGAGCAGTCCGGCCCCACCTCGGCATCCCGGACCACCGCGTACAGCACCTGCACGCCATCCCCCAGCCGGGCGTCCTCGATCAGCGTGCCCGGCCCGATGCGGCAGCCGCTGCCGATCTCGGCACTGCCGCGGAAGTGGCACTGGGGCTCGACGATCACGTCGCGGCCGAAACGGGTGCCTTCACTGAGGGTGCAGCTGCCGGGATCGACGAAGGTCACCCCCTCCGCCATCCAGTGGCGCCGCAGGCGCTCCTGCAGCACCGCCTCGCAGTGGGCCAGCTGCAGCCGGTCGTTGATCCCGTGGATCTCCTCGCCGTCGGCAACCTCCAGGTGCATGGCCGGGCTGAGCATCGCCACGGTGTCGGTCAGGTAGAGCTCCCCCTGGTCGTTGTCCGTCGAGAGCCTCGGCAGCACCGCCGCCAGGCGCTGCCAGTCGAAGCAGTAGATCCCCGCGTTGATCAGGGGGTTGCGGCGCTGCTCCTCCGAGCAGTCCCGGTGCTCGACGATCGCGCTGACCGACCCGTCGGCGTCGGCGAACACCCGCCCGTAGCCGCTGGGGTCCTCCATCCGGGCGGTGAGCAGGGTCACGGCCGCAGCGCGCTCACGGTGCAGGCGCAGCAGCCGCTCCAGGGTCTCGGGCCGCAGCAGGGGCACATCGCCGTTCAGCACCAGCAGCTCCCCGCTGAAGTCCCGAAGCGGCTCCAGCAGTTGCTGCACGGCGTGTCCCGTGCCGTTCTGGGGTTGCTGGAGCACGTACTCCAGCTCGTCCCAGGCGGCCAGCGACGCCTGGACCCGCTCCGCCTGGTGACCGACGATCAGCAGCTGGCGCTCGGGCTCGAGGTGGCGGCAGCCGGCCAGCACCCGCTCCACCAGGGTGCTGCCCGCCAGAGGTTGGAGCACCTTGGGAAGATCGCTCCTCATGCGCGTGCCCTTCCCGGCGGCCAACACGGCAACGGCGAGCATGGGCGGAGCGGCGGCTGGGGCGGAATCTACGTGGCGTGGCCTGGGCCATCGACGCGGCGGTGCTCCAGGCCCCATCGCCGGCGCCAGCTTCCCGTGGAGGGGGCGCCGCTGCGCGCCTGGGCCCGCTCGCGGCTCGCCAGGATCTCAGCGGCGCTGGCCGCCTGGCTCGGGTCGCGGTAGGGCTCGGCGGCCCGGGTCTGCAGGTGTTCCCGCTCCATGGCCGAGAGGGGACGCAGCCGCCGTGAGGACGGCAGGGGCGATGGGCTGGCGACCGTGCCCTGGCTCCACGCCCGTCCGCCGGCCCCCTCCGGTTGCGCAGGGGCGCGGATGGCGGCCAGATGCAGGCCCGCCTGTGCCAGGGCGTTCCGCACGGCGGCGGCCGAGCAGTAGGTGATCAGCCGCCCCTGCGGCGCCAGCAGCCGTGCCAGGCGCTGCAGGAACTCCGCGGTCCACAGCTCGGGGCAGTGCCGGGGGGAGAAGGCATCCATGAACAGCAGGTGGCAGCGACCGCTGCGGGCCTGCTCCACCTCGGCCAGGTGGCGCCGCGCCTCCCCCCAGAGCATCCGCCCATGCCCCTGGGGGCCCTCCCAGCCGGACCCGCTGCGCAGCTGCTCCAGCACCCTCAGCACCGGCGCCGACCACTGGCGGCGGAAGGCGGGCTGGGCCAGGGCCAGCTCCAGCGGCCGCCGATCCAGCTCCAGACCCCACCAGTCCAGGCTCAGGCCGGCCGGCGGCAGCGCCTCCAGCAGGGCGGCGCTGTTGTAGCCCAGCCCGAAGCAGACATCCACGACCGTCAGCAGTGGCGCGGGATGGGCCGCCAGCTCGGCGGGCTCCACGAAGGTGGTGCGGGCCTCGGTGCGGGCCCCGCGCGGGCTGTGGAATCCCTCGCCAAAGCCGCTGCTGTAGAGGCTGAAACTGCCGTCGGCGCCGGCCTGGGGCTCAAGTGCCGAGCTGCTGGAGGTCATCCCAGAAGCCGGGGTAGGAGACCGCCGCCGCCTCCGGCCGGTGCAGGGTGCTGTCCCCCCGCGCGATCCGGGCCGCCACCGCCAGGCTCATCGCCACGCGGTGGTCGGTCTCGCTGTCCAGTTCGGCCCCATGCAGCTCCACGCCACCGCTGACGGCCATGCCGTCGTCGTATTCGGTGATGCGGGCACCCATGGCCCCCAGCTGGCGGGCCATCACCGTGAGCCGGTCCGTCTCCTTCACCCGCAGCTCGGCGGCATCGCGGATGCGGCTGGTGCCCTCGGCGCAGCAGGCGGCCACCGCCAGCACCGGGATCTCATCCACCAGGCGCGGAATCAGATCCCCGCCGATCTCGAAGGCGCGCAGGGGGCCGTGGCGGACCTGCAGATCCCCCACCGGCTCTCCCGCCACATCCCGCCGGTTGTGAACGCTCACCGCCGCCCCCATCTGCTCCAGCACCTCGAGAATGCCGGTGCGGCTGGGGTTGAGCCCCACGTTCTCCACGGTCAGCTCGGCCCCGGGGGTGATCGCGGCGGCCACCAGCCAGAAGGCGGCGGAACTGATGTCCCCCGGCACCACCACGCTCTGGCCGCTGAGCCGCGACCCGGGGCGCACCCACACGCGGTTGCGCTCCTCCCCCTGCACCTCCAGATCGGCCCCGAAGGCCTTCAGCATCCGCTCGCTGTGGTCGCGGCTCTGGGCCGGCTCGATCACCGTGGTTTCGCCGTTGGCGGTGAGGGCCGCCAGCAGGATGGCGCTCTTGACCTGGGCGGAGGCCACCGGGGTGTGGATCGTGGCGCCGCGCAGCGGCTGGCCCAGCACCGCCAGGGGCGCGAAGTTGCCGCCCTTGCGCCCGTGGATCTGGGCACCCATCTCCCCGAGCGGGGCTCCGACCCGCCGCATCGGCCGTCCCCGCAGCGAGCGGTCGCCGCTGAGCACGAAGTGGCGGCCGCTCCGCCCCGCCAGCAGCCCCAGCATCAGCCGCATGGTCGTGCCGGAGTTGCCGCAGTCCAGCACATCCCCCGGCTCGCTGAGCCCATCGAGTCCCACCCCCTGCACGGTCACGGTGCGGCCGACCTCGATCGCCGACACGCCGACCCCCATGGCCCGCAGACAGGCGGCGGTGCTGAGCGGATCTTCCGCCGGCAGCAGGCCTTCGATCCGGGTCTCCCCTTCCGCGATGGCGCCGAACAGCAGCGCCCGATGGGAAATCGACTTGTCCCCGGGCACCCGCACCGTGCCCCGCAGGGTTCCCCCGGACGGCAGGAGGCGCGGGGTGGACGGGGCGCTGTTCGAAACCATGGGCGAAACCAAGGGGACGTCTCCCAGTCGGTCGATCCTATGGATCGCGCCGGGAGGAGAACAACCGGCAGGACCTGCGCCGCTAGCCCAGCAGCAGCCCGGTGTCACCGTCGCGGCAGGCCTCGGCGCTGCGCAGGTCGTAGAGCAGGTCCTCCAGGCTCAGCTCCTCCAGGGTCTGGCGGATCGAGCGCTGCAGCCGCTGCTCCAGGGCCCGGGTCACCTGATCGGCCGCGGAGGGCGCCGGCGGGGGTGGCGATGGTGCTGCGGGCCCCTCCACCGCCGCCATCACCTCGGCCACCCGGATCTGCCGGGGGGTGCGGGCGAGCCGGTAGCCCCCCAGCCGCCCCCGCCTGGCCTCGAGCGCCCCGGCCCGGCGCAGCCGCAGCAGCAGCTGCTCCAGGCGCGGTTCCGGCAGCTGCTGGGCCAGGGCCAGCTCCCGGGTGGAGCGCCACTGCTGGGGGGCACCGGCCAGCTCCAGCAGGGCCTTGAGGGCATCGGTGGTGCTCTTCTGCAGCATCGCGCCCGTCGCTCAGGGGCGCGCCGAGGCCTGGCTCAGGCGTTCCAGCACGTGCTCCAGGGTGTACCCGAACAGGGCGGGGTCGGGGCTGCCGCTGTCGAGGTCCGCCAGGCCCAGCTCGGCCCAGCGGGCATCCAGGCGGGCCTCCAGTTCGGCCGACCTGGCCAGGGGCTCGCCCCAGGGATGGCGCTTCTCGGGGCCGAGCTTGGTGGTGGCGTCGATGGCCAGCCGCCCGCCGAGGCCCAGGCGCTCGCTGGCGAAGTCCAGGCTGTCGAACGGGGTGTCCGGCAGCACGAACAGATCCCGCTGGGGATCCACCAGGGCACTGATCGCCCAGATCACCTGGCGCGGATCACGGATGTTGATGGCCTTGTCCACCACCACCACGAACTTCGTGTACGTGAACTGGGGCAGCGCCGTCCAGAACGCCATCGCCGCCCGCTTCGCCTGGCCCGGGTAGGCCTTGTCGATGGCGATCACCGCCAGCTTGTAGCTCAGGCCCTCCATCGGCAGGAAGAAATCCACGATCTCGGGGATCTGCTGCCGCAGGATCGGGGTGTAGATGCGGTTGAGGGCGATGGCGAGCATCGCGTCCTCCTTGGGCGGCCGGCCGCTGAAGGTGGTGAAGTAGATCGGGTCGCGCCGCTGGGTGACGCACTGGATGCGCACCAGGGGCGAGGGTTCGACACCGCCGTAGAAGCCCATGTGGTCGCCGAAGGGCCCATCGGCCAGCTCCTCGCCGGGGGTGATCGTGCCCTCCAGCACCACCTCACTGTGGCTGGGCACCTCCAGGTTCACGCTCTTGCACTTCGCCAGCCGCACCCCTTCGCCGGCGTAGATGCCGGCGAACAGCCACTCGCTCAGCTGCACGGGGATCGGCGTGGCGGCCGCCATCACCAGCAGCGGGTGCACGCCGATGGCGATGGCGATCTCCAGCTTCCTGCCCATGGCGGCCGCCTTGCGCAGGTGGCGGGCACCACCGCGCACGCTCAGCCAGTGCACGGTCATGGTGTTCAGCGACTGCTGCTGCAGCCGGTAGACCCCCACGTTCGGCGTGCCGGTCTCGGGGTCCTTGGTGATGACCAGGCCCAGGGTGATGATCCGGCCCGCATCGCCCGGCCAGGGGCGCAGTAGCGGCAGGCTGTCCAGATTCACGCTGTCGCCGCGGAACACCTCCTGGTGGCAGGGGGGCAGCAGATCCAGGTCCGGGCGGGCCTTCACCACGTCCCAGAGCACCCCCCCGAAGCGGGTCGCCTCCCGCAGGCCCTTGGGGGGCCGGGGCTGCTGCAGCATCGCCAGCCGTTCCCCCAGGGCTTCGAGTTCCTCCGGCCGCTCCATGCCCATGCTCCAGAGCACCCGTTCCTGGGTGCCGAGCAGGTTGATCGCCACCGGCATCGGCGAGCCGATCACGTTCTCGAACAGCAGGGCCGGCCCGCCGCTGCTGAGCACGCGATCGGCGATCGCCGCCAGTTCGAGGTCGGGGTCCACCGGTGCTCGGACGCGCCGCAGCTGACCGCGGGCCTCGAGCAACGCCAGGAAACCGCGAAGATCGCGGCGGCTGCGGCGGCCCATGGCGGTGGGGGCCTCGGACTGGGACATCACGGCTGCCGTGCTGGCGCCACTGTGACGCAGGCGCCCACCCAACCGCTGCCGGAACCGCAGCCGAACCGCTGCCGAACCGCTCCCTACGCTGATCTTCCCAGCGCTGCGGCGTCCGTGCAGATCTCCTACTTCCACACCTCGGAATGTGTGCCTGCGGTGCGCTCCCCGGAGGAGGGAGGTCCCGATGCGGCGGTGGTCATCGATGTGCTTCGGGCCACCACGACGATCGCCTGGTCGCTGCAGAACGGCGCCGAGGCCATCGAGGCCTTCGCCGACCTGGCCGCCCTGGATGCGGCGGCCGCCGCCTGGCCCGCCGCACGCACCCTGCGGGCCGGTGAGCGCGGCGGGGAGCGCGTGGAGGGCTACGACCTGGGCAACTCCCCCCTGGCCGTGACGCCGGAGCGGGTGAAGGGCAAGCGCATCTTCATGAGCACCACGAACGGCACCCGCTCGCTCCAGGCTGTGCGCACCGTGCCGCTGCTGCTCACCGCCTGTCTGCCGAACCGCACCGCCGTCGCCCGGCGGCTGGTGCAGGGAGGTGCGGAGCGGGTGTGGATCGTGGGCAGCGGCTGGGAGGGGGACTACTCCCTGGAGGACAGCCTGGCGGCCGGTGCGGTGGCCTCGGCGGCGACGGAACTGGCCGTGGCCCCCCACCGGGGGGTGAGCTTCGGCAACGACGAGATGCTCGCGGCCCTGGCCCTGTGGCAGCAGTGGCACACCGACACGGAGACATGCCTGCGCGCCGCCAGCCATGGCCAGCGGCTGATCGGCCTCGGCGACCACGACTCCGACTTCCGCTGCTGCAGCGCCGTGGACACCCTCACGCTCGTGCCTGTGCAGACCGAGCCGGGGGTCCTGAAGGCGGCCTGAGTCGGGACTGGGTAGGCCTTGGCAGGTCCCCTACAGTTCGCCGGTTGTTTTTTGGCCACTGGTGAGCAGTTTTCTGGCAGCAGCGGTGCAGATCACCAGCACGCCGGACCCGGACGCCAACTTCGCCGCTGCCGAGGAGCAGATCGAACTGGCCGCCCGCCGCGGTGCCGATCTGGTCGGTCTGCCCGAGAACTTCGCCTTCATGGGCGAGGACGCGCTGCGGCTGGAGCTGGCTCCGGCCCTGGCCGGCCGCTGCAGCAGGTTCCTGGTGACCATGGCGCGGCGCTATCAGGTCACCCTGCTCGGCGGTGGCTTCCCGGTGCCGGGTGGGGAGGGCCACACGGTCAACCGGGCCGAGCTGGTGGGCACCGAGGGCCAGCTTCTGGCCCGCTACGACAAGATCCACCTCTTCGACGTGGACCTCCCGGATGGCAACACCTACCGCGAGTCCGCCACCGTGCAGCCAGGCACCGAGCTGCCCCCGGTGGTGGAGGTGCCGGGCCTGGGACGGATCGGTCTCTCGATCTGTTACGACGTGCGCTTCCCGGAGCTCTACCGCCATCTGGCCGGCGCCAGCGCCGACGTGCTGATGGTGCCGGCGGCCTTCACCGCCTTCACCGGCAAGGACCACTGGCAGGTGCTGCTCCAGGCCCGGGCGATCGAGAACACCGCCTACGTGGTGGCTCCGGCCCAGACCGGGCTCCACTACGGCCGCCGCCAGAGCCATGGCCACGCCCTGGTGATCGACCCCTGGGGCACCGTGCTGGCCGATGCGGGCGATGCCCCGGGGCTGGCGGTGGCTCCCATCGACACGAGCCACGTCCAGCGGGTGCGGGCCCAGATGCCGAGCCTGCAGCACCGGCGTCCGGCCCTGTTCTGATTCGATGGAGCGCAGGCCTCGCCGACGACTGCTGCTGCATGGCCTGGTGGGTCTGGCGCTGCTGCTGGCCGACCTGCCGGCCCTGGCCTCGAGCCTGGCGGCCTGGCGGATCACCCGCCAGGGGGCCCTGGAGCTGCGCACCAGCCCGAACGTGTCCCTGCAGGCCTTCTTCGAGGCGGGCACCCGCCTGCGCGGTCCCCGGGTCTGGGTGGACCTGCCCGGAGCCCCCTCGCGCACCCGTTCGATCCGGGGGAGTGGCGATGTGCGCGAAGTGCGCATCGGCCGCCCCACCCCGGACACGACCCGCCTGGTGCTCGAATTCCGCCCCGGCACGGAGCTCAACCCCGCGGATCTGCGGCTGGTCGGCACCGCGGCCGACCGCTGGCGCATGGATCTCAGGGGACTGAGCCGGCCGGTGCTGCTGGGCCTCGGCGAGGGCGACATCGAGGGGAGTGCGACGGTGGCCTACAGCCCTCCCGCCCCATTCCCGACCTCCGGCGCCCCGCTGTCCGCCGATGGGCTGCCGGTGGTGCCCCGCGACCGCTTCAAGGTGGTGATCGATCCGGGGCACGGCGGGCCGGATCCCGGAGCGGTGGGCATCGGCGGCCTGCGCGAGACCGATGTGGTGCTCGATGTGTCGCTGCAGGTCGCCCGGCTGCTGCAGGCCCGGGGCGTGCAGGTGGTGATGACCCGCACCTCGGAAGTGGATGTGGACCTGCCGCCCCGGGTCGCCCTCGCCAACCGGGTGGGGGCGGATGTGTTCGTCAGCGTCCATGCCAATGCCCTGAGCATGGCCCGTCCGGACGTCAACGGCATCGAGACCTTCTACTTCTCCAGCAGCTCCTCCCGCCGCCTGGCCGGTTCGCTGCAGGGCCAGATGCTGGCCGTCTCGCCCGGTAGTCCGGACCGGGGGGTCAAGGCGGGGCGCTTCTTCGTCATCCGCCGCACGGTGATGCCCTCGGCCCTGGTGGAGATGGGCTTCGTCACCGGCGGGCTCGATTCGCCGCGTCTGGCCAATCCGGCCCATCGGCGCCGGCTCGCCCTCGCCCTGGCGGCGGGCGTGCTCCAGTACCTGGGGGGGCGTTGATGAGCCTGCTGGTCGGCCTGTTCGACAGTGGCCTGGGAGGGCTGACGGTGCTGCGGCAGCTCATCCAGCGGTATCCCCATTCCCCCTGCCTGTACCTGGGGGACACGGCCCGCGTCCCCTACGGCACCCGCACGCCGGAGGACATCCGCGCCATCGCCGCCGAGGTGGTGCACTGGCTGCGGGAACAGGGCGTCGGGGTGCTGGTCATGGCCTGCAACACCTCCAATGCCCTGGCCCTCGATGTGGCGGTGGCCGAGGCCGGCGTGCCCGTCCTGGGGCTGATCGACAGCGTGGCGCCCGTGCTCGGCAGCGACCATGTCGGGGTGCTGGCCACGCCGGCCACGGCCTCCAGTGGGGCCTACCGGCGGGCGATCCACGCCAGCCGCCCGACAGCGACGGTGACCGAGGTGGCCTGTCCGGGCTTCGTGCCGCTGATCGAGGCCGGCCATCGCACCTCCCCCGAGCTGCGGGAGGTCGCCCTCGCCTACATCGCCCCCCTGCTGGCCGCCGGTGTGGACACGGTGGTGCTGGGCTGCACCCACTACCCGATGCTGCGCCCCCTGCTCACGGAGCTCCTGCCGGCCCACATCACCCTCGTGGATCCTGCCGAAGCCACCGTGGAGCGGCTCGGGCCTCTGCTCGGCAGCCTGGGGGAGGCCCCGGAAGTGGAGCGGCGCAGCGAGGCCATCGAGCCGATTGGCCGTCGCACACGCCTGTGTGTGACCGGCTGCCCGGAGGCCTTCGCGGCCGGGGCCCGGAGCTGGCTGGGCCACCAGCCCGTGGTCGAGCATGTGGCGCTGCGGTCGGAGTGTTGCGCCTTCTAGGATCGCGTCACGGCGGAGGTGATGTGGCAACGGTTGCAGAGCTGCTCCAGCCCGTGGAGGCTGATCTGGATGCCCTGCTGGCCGACCTGCGCAGCCTGATCGGCGCCGGCCATCCGATCCTCCAGGCCGCCGCCGAGCATCTGTTCGCGGCCGGCGGCAAGCGCCTGCGCCCCGGGATCGTGCTGCTGCTCTCCCGTGCGGTGTCCAGTGATGGGGAGCTCAGCCCGCGGCATCGCCGTCTGGCCGAGATCACCGAGATGATCCACACGGCCTCCCTCGTGCACGACGACGTCGTCGATGAGGCGGCCACCCGACGCGGGGTGGACACGGTGCACAGCCGCTTCAACCACCGCGTGGCCGTCCTGGCCGGGGATTTCCTGTTTGCCCAGGCCAGCTGGCACCTGGCCAACCTCGATGACCTCGAGGTCGTGAAGCTGCTCAGCCGGGTGATCATGGATCTGGCGGACGGCGAGGTGAAGCAGGGGTTGTTCCGCTACGACACCACCCAGAGCTTCGAGACCTACCTCGAGAAGAGCTACTGCAAGACGGCCTCCCTGATCGCCAACAGCGCCCGCGCGGCCGGCGTGCTCTCGGGCCTGGAACGGCCCCACCTCGACGAGCTCTACCGCTTCGGTCGCCAGCTCGGGCTCGCCTTCCAGGTGGTCGATGACATCCTCGACTTCACCGGCAGTGACCAGGTGCTCGGCAAGCCCGCCGCCAGCGACCTGGCTTCCGGATACCTCACCGCACCCGCGCTCTACGCCCTGCAGGAGCGGCCCGCCCTGGCGGGACTGATCGAGCGCGAGTTCAACCAGGCCGGTGATCTCGAGCAGGCGCTGGAGCTGGTGCGGGGCTGTGAGGCCATCCCCCGCTCCCGGGCCCTGGCGGAACAGTTCGCCCGCGAGGCCGCCCAGGCCCTGCAGTGGCTGCCCCCATCGGAACCCCGCAGTGGGCTGCGGGCACTGCCCGACTTCGTGCTCAGTCGCCTCTACTGATCGGCTGCCTCCACGAAGCCCCGCCTCGACGAAGCGCCGGCTTCACGGCGCAGCGAGAGACTGGCGGTGAGGTCCGCCGGGGTTCAGCCCAGGTCGATCTCGCGCAGCGAGGTCAGCCACACCACGCCGGCGGGATAGGCGGCGCGGTCGGCATCCGGCGGGGCCAGCACGAGCACCCGGCACCCCGCCGCGTGGGCGGCCTGGCTTCCCGCCACGGAGTCCTCGAAGGCCCAGGCCCCTGGGGCCTCCACGCCGAGCCGTTCCAGGGCGATCTGAAAGATATCCGGGGCCGGTTTGCCCTTCAGGAGTTCGGGATCATCCCCCATTACCCGCAGCGTGATCAGGTCCAGCCAGGGATGGGGGGCCGCCTTGATGGCCACGGCCGCCGCCGCGCTGCTGGTGGCCAGGGCGGTGGGGATGGCCAGATCCCGGCAGCGTTCCACCAGGTGCCGGGCTCCCGGCATGGCCGGGGCCTGGGGCAGCAGCCTGGCGGCGATCGGCTCCCGCACCGCCAGCAGGTCCTCCACGCTGATCCCGTCGGGCAGCACCCGGAGCACCTCCGCCGCACAGTCCAGCCGCCGGCGTCCCCGCAAGGCCCGCAACTGCCCCGGGCTCAGCTCGGCGCCGAACTGGCGGGCGGCCTCCTGCCAGGCCCGCCCCTGCAGGGGCTCGGTGTCGAGCAGCAGGCCGTCGAGGTCGAACAGGCAGGCGGCGGGGCGTTGCGGTGTCCGGGTCATGGCTGCTCCGGTTGGCCCTGGCTTGCGCCGTCCTGCCGCCACGCCTCGAAGCGGGTGATGGCTGCCGTCAGAGCCTCCCTGCGCAGGGGCTTGGTCAGAAAGTCATTCATGCCGGCCTCCTCGCAGTCCCGTCGCTGGGAGTCAAACGAGTAGGCCGTGAGCGCAATGATGTACGGGCGGTGCAGGCCCTGGGCCCGAACCGTGCGGGTGGCCGCAAGCCCATCCAGTCTCGGCATCTCGAGATCCATGAACACCAGATCCATGGACTCCCCCTGGCTGATGCGGTCGACGGCCTCCTGGCCGTCGTTCGCCACGTCGGCGTGAAGCCCGAGCCGCTCGAGCATCAGCTGGAGCACCCGCTGGTTCACCCGGTTGTCATCCGCGATCAGGATGCGCAGCTGGCCATCCCCGCTGAACGCACGGGGCGCTGCCGTGGCCTCCCTGGGCTCTTCAGCGGCGGGGGTGAAGGGGATCCGCACCGTGAAGCGGCTTCCCTCGCCCGCCCTGGAGGCCACAGCGATCGCGCCGCCCAGCGTCTTGCAGAGCCTTGCACAGATGGCCAGCCCGAGGCCGGTGCTCTCGACCGACCGCTCCGAGGGCCTGACGCGCGAAAACTCCTCAAACACTTTGGGGAGAAAGTCGGCCTCGATCCCCATCCCCGTATCGGCCACCGCGATGGTCGCCTCGACCGTGGCATCCGACCTTGGAGCGAGCTCCACCGCGATGTGGATCGAGCCATCCACGGTGTACTTCAGGGCATTGCCCACCAGATTGTTCATGATCTGGGAGAGCTTCAGGTCATCACCCGTCAGCCAGGCCGAATCCTTTGGTGGTGCCTGCAGCTGGAGGTTGAGCCCCTTGCGCCGTGCCTCGGGTTGAAACTGGGCCACGCAGGCCTCGAGAAGTGTCGTGAGGTTGAATCTGGTCTCGTTCAGTGAGGCGACTCCCGTCTCGATCTGGGCGATGTCCAGCACGTCATTGATCAACCCGAGGAGGTGTTTGCCGCTCGACTGAACAGTGCTGACCATCTCTCGTTGACCGGCATCGAGATGACTGTCCTTCAGCAGGTCGATCATGCCAATGATGGCATTCAGAGGCGTTCGGATGTCATGGCTCATGTTGGCGAGAAAGCGAGTCTTCGCTTCGCTCGCGGCAAGGGCTTCGTCCCTGGCTTGCTGCAGCTCCTCTGTGCGTTGCTTCACCTTCTGCTCAAGCAGATCGCGCGCTTCAATCAGGCTGTCCTGAGCCTGCACAATGGCACTCTGATCCTTGAAAGTGAAGATGAGTGATGGTGGATTGGATGCAGCGACGCTTGCCCAGCTGATCTCGACAACAGCTCTCGGTGGTGCGGCAGACAGCTCCCAGATGGCCCTGCCTGGAAAGAGGTGTGACCAGAATTGGATGCAATCTTTTGGTGCGATCTTGCCATCCTGATAGCGCGTCGGCAGTAGATCCGGCAGAGAGCGGCCCAGGCACTGCAGGCGGTTCTTGCCGACAAACTGCTCAAAGGACCGGTTGGTCCACTCCACGATCCCCTGCTCGTTCGTCACGGCAAGGCCTTCTTCCACGGCTCCGAGAGCCGCTTCCATGCGGCCAAGGGTATGCCGCAGTTGGTTGACCAGGTTCTCTTCGCTCATGCCCTCCTACTCGAGAGGTCGAAGGGTTGCCGCGAAGATCCAGGCCTCACCCTGGCGCTGTGCAACGATGAAATGTTCGGACATCACCTGACGCTGATCCTTGCAGATCGTGGCCAGTTTCAGGGGGTGGTTGAGAATCTGTGACTCACCGGTGATTCGAAAGCGTGAAAATCCGAGATGGTGTGAGTCTCTGAAGCTTTCAGGCAGAATCATGGAGATTGACTGACCCCTGAGGTCCTCAATGTCCCAGCCATACACAGATTGAAAATGATCATTGATTTCCACAATCAAGCCTTCCCGATCGGCAGCGACGAACGGGAGCGGTTGCTGACGCAGATCCTCGATGCTCATCATGGCGCCGGACCTCGCTATCCGCTTGAGTGTTGACTGTAGCCATGGGCGTCTCCTTGGGCCCGCTGCCGTCTGCATCCCGGGATGGTGGGACCGCGCAGTCCAGCGCGGCTGGCGATGGCTGCCGGTGGGTCGGTGGGGGCCAGGGGTCTTGGGGTTGGGCCCATCGCTCCGTGACCAGCTCAGATCGCTCCGTGGCCAGCTCAGATCGATGATGTGATTGTTGGTGTGATTGTCAGCCAGTGATAGGCTGATTGCCAAGCTCTCAATTGCCCGGCCGAGCCCATCTCGATGAGCAGTTATTACATCCTTTCTCCCCGTGGCTTCATTGATGCCCAGAACGGCTCTGACCTCAGGGATCGGATCATCTCGATTCTGGTTGAGCAACCCCGTGATGTGGTGATCGACTGCAAGGATGTCGAATTCATGGACAGCAGTGGTTTCGGCTGTCTGGTATCGGCCCTGAAGCGGGTGCGTGAACAGGGCCATCAGCTCTGCCTGAGCGGGATCAACAGCCAGCTGCGTGCTGTCTTCGAGCTCACAGGCACCGATCGTGTCTTTCCGATCTTCCCAACCCTCGACGACGCCCTTGCCCATCTCTCCTAGGTGTGCTTCGAGGGGTGCTTTCTCCCCAGGTTCAGTCTGCGATCAGCTCCCGCTGCCGCCACGGCCGCTGTTGAGGGCCGCCCGCAACGCTCACACCCCATGAGCAGCCCCTCCCCCCTCCGCTGCCCCAGAACCTGATTCCGGTACCGATCCTGGTTTTTCCAAGGCTTCCGGCACCGCCAAGGCTTCCGGCATCGCCAAGGCCCCATGGGCGTGGCTCAGGGCCGTCGCCAGGTCATCCAGCACCATCGGCTTGGTCAGGAAGTCGTCCATGCCGCTGGCCATCGCCGCCTCGCGGTCGCTGCTCTGGGTGTTCGCCGTCATCGCGATGATCCATGGTCTGCGCCGGCGGCTGGGCTGCTCCGGCGATGCTGCTCCGCTTGCCCTGATGCGTCGCGTCGCCTCCAGGCCATCGAGATGGGGCATGCGCAGATCCATGAGGATCACGTCGGGATCCAGCCGGCCCTGCAGCAGCACCGCCTGTTCGCCGTCGCAGGCCAGGCTGGCGGTGTAGCCGAGGCGCTCGAGCATCAGGGTGCACACCCGGGCATTCACGCTGTTGTCCTCGGCGATCAGGATGCGCAGGGGATGCCCGACGGCGAGGGGCCTGGCCGTTCTGCCCGGCTCCAGGGCAGTGCTGGGCTGGTCTGGATGCCGCTGGGGCGCCGGATCCGATGGCCGCAGCGGCAGTTCCAGGGTGAAGGTGGTGCCCGCGGCGGGTGTGCTCCGCACGCGCAGCACACCGCCGAGGGCTTCGGCCAGTCCGCGGCAGAGGGCCAGACCGAGTCCGGCCCCTTGTTGCGTCCGCGTTGTGGTGGCCCCATCCCCATTCAGCTGGCCGAAGGGCTGGAACAGCTGCTCCAGGGCCTCTGGGGCCATGCCGGGACCTGAATCCTCGACCGCCAGCAGAAGCGCTGTCGCTTCCGGCTGGTCCGATTCGGCTGGCGTGGCGTTGATCCGCACCGCGCCGTGGGCAGAGAACTTGATCGCGTTGGCCAGCAGATGCCGCAGGATCTGGGCCAGGCGCAGGGGATCGCCGATCACGCTGACGGGGAGATCGGCGCTGGCCGCCAGGGTCAGCGTGAGCCCCTTGGCTGCCGCCATGGGGCGCAGCCGGTCCACTTCCTGCCGCAGCAGCCCGGTGAGGTCGAACGGTCTGCTCTCCAGCTCCAGGGCTCCAGAGTCGAGGTGTGCCATGTCGAGCACATCGCTGACCAGCCGCAACAACGATTCGCCTGAGCCTTTCACGGTCTCGACGCACTCGCGCTGGCGGTCCGTCAGGGCGGTGCCCAGGAGGATGTCGGAGAGACCGATCACACCGTTGAGCGGCGTTCGGAGCTCGTGGCTCATGCTGGCGAGGAAGCTGCTCTTGGCGCGGTTGGCCAGTTCCGAGGCGGTAGCGGCCTCACGGGCCTTGCGCTCCGCCGCCGCGATGTTGGCGAAGGCGGTGCTCCGGGCGCGCAGAGAACGCCAGGTGCTGAAGCCCACCACGGAGGCGAGGGCACCGCTGGCCAGCAGCGCCAGGCCCATGGTGACGCGCAGCGGACGCAGGTAGCCATCCAGGCTGGCGATGGACAGGTCGAGGCCCAGCAGCCCCACGACCCTCCCGTTGCGGTCCTGCAGGGGGGCAAACGAGCTGATGAAGGTGCCCCATTTGTCCGTGTAGGGGGTGGCACTGACGACCACCTTGCGGCTGCGCCAGGCCTTCTCAACGCCTGGCGGCGCATCGTCGTAGAGCTCGCCCGGGAGGGCGATCGGGGTGTCATCACCCGGGTTGCGGATGAAGGCGGAGCTGTCGACGCCGAAGCGGAATCCCGTGTCGGAGGGAACCAACGTGTAGGCGTAGTAGAGATCCGGTACCCGGCGCCGCAGGCGCAGCAGGGGCTCGGTGGCCCTGCGATAGCTGGCACTCCCCAGCAGCCCCGGAGCCAGAGCGCTCTCCTCGGCCTCGGTCTCCAGCGTGGTGGCCGCCAGGCCGGCCAGATCGCGCAGGTGGGTGCGGACCTGGCTGATCAGGGAGCGCTGGGCCGCGGTGTAGGTCACCGCCAGGGCGGTGGCGCTGATGGCGAAGATCGCCAGTCCCGTGAGCAGCGCTTCCCGGCGGATGCGCTGGGTCGAGAGCAGCACGGTGTCGTCCTGGCTGGCCCTGGCGCCGCACTCCAGGGGGTCGGCCCGGTTCATGCGCACGGTGGGTTGAAGGTCACCTGCACCAGGGCGTAGTCGTCGGCGAAACCCTGGTGACCCGTCCGGAGGCTCACCTGCTCCACCAGATGGCCCAGGCCTGCATCCGAGCCCAGCAGAGGACGGCACTCGTTGACGAGCGCGATGAACTCCGGCAGGGACCACATGCATCCATCCGACGTGGGCACTTCATAGATGCCATCGCTGTAGAGCAGCAGAGACACCTGCCCTTTCAGCTCCACACTGGTGGCGACGTACCTGGCATCTTCGAACAGTCCCAGTCCCATGCCGTGGCCTGACAGTTTGCTGAGGAGGAGCTCCGAGTCCTCAGACCAGAGCAGGGCCGGCGGATGGCCTGCACTGGCGAAGCGAAGGATCCCGGCGCGCCTGGCATAGACCCCGTACCAGATCGTGATGTAGCGCCCTTGCTGACGCTCCATTTCGAAGGTTCCGTTGAGGGCCGCGAGAACGGCAGCGGGCCGGCGCAGATCGACCCCGAGGGAGCGGGAGCGCAGAACGTTGTGCACCGAAATGGTCGGAAAGGCCGCCGCCAGGCCATGACCCGAAGCATCGGCGAGATAGATCGCAAAGTGATCCTCATCGATCCAGAAGTAATCGAACACGTCGCCCCCGAGTTCATGGCAGGGAACGAAGTGGGTCTGCACGGTGATGCTCGCCTGGGATTCGCGGGGGATGGGTGCGGGCAGAAGGGACTGGACATAGCCGGCTGCCTCGGCCAGCTCCGCATCGAGGCGATTCTTCTGACGCTGCAGTTCGTCGGCGGTCGCCTGGAGCCGCTCGTTGGCCTGGTGGAGCCGCACGCCGGAGCGCACCCGTGCCAGGAGTTCTTCCTGGTCCACCGGTTTGCTGAGAAAGTCGTCGGCACCCGAGTCGAGTCCCTGCACCCGATCCTCGACCCGGCTCCGGGAGGTGAGCAGGATGAAATAGATGGAGGCCAGCTCAGGCTCGGCCCGCACAGCCCGGCAGACCGCCACGCCATCCATCCCCTCCATCTGCCAGTCGCAGAGGATCACCACCGGTCGCTCCTGGCGGGCCAGGGCCAGCCCTTCCTCGCCGGATGACGCCATCCGCACGGCGTACCCCTCGCGCTCGAGCCTCGCCCGCAGCAGGCGGGAGTGGATGCGGTCGTCGTCCACCAGGAGGATCGGGATCGGGGCGGACGACGCCATCAGGGACGAGCGGGGAATCGGCGGTGGGATGGCCAGGGGGCTGTGTTAGCTCTCCGCTGGACGCAGTCGGCGCAGGGCTTCACTGACCCTGCCAGCCTCGAGCAACAGGCTGTCGATGCTCTCCTGGGGCCATGGGGCGCTCTCGGCTCGCAGTCCATCCTCGACGCGGCTGCAGAGAGCGGCCAGTTCCTTGGCTCCCAGACTGGCACTCGGTGAGCGCAGGGCGTGGGCGGCCCTGATCATCCCGGTGGCATCGCTGTTCTGCTGGCTCACCACCACGGCCGAGACGAGCTCGAGGGCATCCTCGAGAAACAGATCGATCAGTTCGCGCAGGCCCGCATCGGCCTCGTCGCCGAGCACGCTGCGGAGCTCCTCCCAGGCGTCAGGGTCAATGGTCCGGAACGGATCCGGCCCTGGATCGTTGGCCGGGGAGCTGCCTGTGGGGCGGAGGGGGAGGGGCATCGGGGCTGGGGCTGGGGTTCCGCTGGGGGGGCAGTAGTGATCGAGGGCGTGGGCGAGATCGGCTGGGGCGATCGGCTTGCTCAGAAAGTCATCCATGCCTGCCTGCAGGCACGCCTGCCGATCCTCCGCGCGGGCGTGGGCTGTCATGGCCACGATCCAGGGCCGCCGCGGCAGGGTGTCGAGGGCGCGGATCGTCCGTGTGGTGGCGTAGCCATCCATCCCCGGCATCTGCACATCCATGAAGATCAGGTCGACGGCATGATCCTGCACCGTCCTGATCGCCTCGTCTCCGCTGCTGGCCACCTCAGCCTGGTAACCCAGGCGCTTCAGCAGCTGGACGGCCAGCTTCTGGTTCACCGGAATGTCATCGACCACCAGGATCCGCAACGGCTGGCGCTCGGCCCGGCTGGCTCCAGAGAGCAGAGCCTCGGCAGACACGAGCCCCCCGGCTGAGCCATGCGGCACTGCCGGCGGGGGGGCCGGATCGGCGAGCAGTTGCCGCGCCAGGGCCCGCTGGAGCTGATGGAAGCGCGGTGGCCTCGAGATGATCTGCGCTCGGGCCCCACCGGGCCATTGCCCACCGGCACCCTGCTCGAGGCGGTTGAGCAGCAGGATCCAGGGTGCCCTGGTGGCGCGGGGATCCTCGCGCCAGGCTTGCAGCCGGGGGTCGCCGCTCGCGATGAAGGGCTGGCCGTCGGCCACGACGGCCGCATACCCCTCCGCGCCGGGGAGCGGGGGCAGACCCGCGGGATCCTGCTGGGTCGGATCGGCTGCCATGACCCGGAGCCCCAGGGATTCCAGTTGGCGTTGGAGCACGCGGCGGAGCGTGGCGCTGGGGGCCAGCAGAAGGATGGGCGCACCGGCCGGCAGCGGCGCCCCGCCGGCCGGGAGGGAGGGGGCGGCCCCACGAGCGGCCGCTGAATCGGGCTCCAGGGGAAGCCGGAGGCTGAAGCAGCTGCCTTCGCCCTCCAGGCTGGTGACCTCGATCGTGCCACCCATCAGCTCGCAGAGCCGCCGGGTGATCGCCAGTCCCAGCCCGGTGCCTCCATAGCGCCGCGCCATGGATGGATCGCCCTGGTTGAACGGCTCGAATAGACGGGACAGCCGCTCCGCAGGGATCCCCATGCCCGTGTCGCGCACATCGATGCGGTAGGTGAGGCTGGGGGCGGCGGATGCGGTCCCTGGGGGATCGGCCAGGGCCACGGTCACCACGATTTCTCCCCGGGCGGTGAACTTGGTGGCGTTGCTGAGCAGGTTCCAGAGGATCTGGCGCAGCCGGGTGCGATCGGCGATCACGGCCGTGGGCAAGGCCGGGTCGAGGTCCAGGATGAGATCCACCTGCTTGTCCATCACCCTGGCCTCCATCAGATCCAGGGCCTCCTCCAGGCAGATGGCGAGGTCAAAGGGCTGGCGATCGAGTTCCATCGAACCCGCCTCGATCTTCGAGAAGTCGAGGATGTCGTTGATGATGGTCAGCAGGGAATCGGTGCTGCTGTTGATGATGTCCACATACTCTTTCTGAACCGGGCCCAGGGTTGTTTCCTGGAGCAGTCCCGCCATGCCCATGATCGCGTTCATGGGGGTTCGGATCTCGTGGCTCATGGTGGCCATGAAGGCATCCTTCGCCGAGCTGGCCTCCTCCGCAGCTTTCTTCGCCTCGCGCAGCTCGGCCCGCTGCGTGGTGAGGATCGCATTGAGCTGCTGACTTTCGGCCAGGGCCACGTTGCGCGCCTGCAGCAGGTACAGGTAATCCACCAGCGAGTCCTGGAGGGCGAAGTCATTCACCTTCAGGCCCAGCCGGCGCAGATCGTCGATCTCGGTGAGCCAGGGGGTGCCCACGAACAGCAGGCTGCCCGCCTGGTCCAGGGCGCAGACCTGCCCGTGCAGCTGCAGAGGCAGGGCCTGGGCCTGGAGGATCACCAACTGGCCCACACTCTCCTGCAGCGAGCTGTAGCTCAGGCCCGCCTCGGGCCGTTGCAGCCTGAAATGCTCGTGCAGGGGCGATCCCTCCAGGGAGGCCTGCCCCAGCAGACGGCCCAGCACCCTGCCGATGCTGAGCAGCCGCAGCCGCGCATCGACCAGGAGGTGGAAGGGAAACAGGCGGTGGAGGAGATCGTCGGAGAGTTCGAGGGGGGCACCCATCAGCTGATTCTGAACTCAGCCCTCGGGCTTGTCGTCGTGGTAGCGGATGTGAAAGAGGTCCTGCTGGTCCCCCTGCGCGCGGGCGGCGGTCTGCTCCACGGTCACCAGGGTGCGGAAGCGTCGCCCCAGGCCATGCAGCAGGCCCACGACCATGGGCGCGAGGCCCTGGCGGCTGGAGCGGTATTCGAGATCCAGGGATTGGTCCTCGCCGTGCTGGCAGCGGAAGGAAGGGGGTTTGAGTTCGGGAAAGGCAAGTCCGGCGCGGGCGTGGAGGGTGTCGAGGTGGTCGAGGAATTCCGGCAGCGTTTCACCGGTGCTCTCCAGCAGCTGTTCGTAGCCCTCGCTGGCGGTGTAGGTGATCCAGTACTCACCGAAGGCCTGCATGATCTCGGCTGGGGTCAACCCGAGTTCCTCGGACGCCGCCGCCACCAGACGGTGGGTGACGTCGTCGGGATAGGCCTGGTAGGTGGAAAAGAAATCGAGGTCGGCCAGATCCGCCCTCTCCTTGATCCGCTGCCAGAGCTCCTCTCCGTGGTGGGTGCAGACCATCTGCTGGATGGCCCGGTTCACCAGTCCGTACATCGAGGCCAGGGCAGGTCAGTCTCAAGCTACCCACGGCAGCTCCTCCTGGGGTCCCCCTGCGGCCGGCGAGGCTAGGCAGGCTGGGCTTCGGCGGCTGCCCCCGGTTCGTCCAGGGGCTGCTTCCGCTCCTGCAGAGCCATGCCCATGATCACCATGCCCGGCCAGTAGAGGTACACGAGGATCTCAAGGTTCTCCCCGAAGGTGTACATGAGCAGAATCACGATCATGGCCAGCCCCGTGGCGCCGAGCTGATAGCGCGGATTGGAGGCTCTTCGCAGCAGGTCGAGCAGGGTGGCCGCCATGGGCACGGCCAGAGCCACGAACCCGGTGATCCCCTTCACGAACAGCAGGCCCGCCCAGGTGTGGTGCGAGCCGATCGGCATGGCCTCGACCAGATGGGGACCCGGCTCCACGATGCCATGGCCCCAGATGGGCGCTTCCCGCTCCCAGCGATCGATGGCGATCCGCTTGAGGGCCATGCGCACACGCGTCGAACCGGCGCGGGCGCCCTTGAAGCCATCCCAGAAGTCGCTCAGCCACTGGAGCAGCATCGGCGAAATGATCCCCGCCAGGTAGGCACTGAACCCCAGCAGGATCAGGGTCAGGGGTCTGCGGATGCGGGAGACGAGGAAGATGATGGCAGGGATGAGCACGATGCTCACCTGGGCAAGGCGCGACTTGCAGATCAGGCACATCAGAATTGAGCCTGTGATTCCACAGATCCTCCACCTGGTGTTCTTCTCCAGGAGGCTGATCATGAAGTTCACATTGCCGACAAAGCCAAGCGCAGGGCCCCAGGGCGTGAAGAGCCGCCAGCGCAGATCACCCGTGCTGCCATCAATTTCATAGAGGGGGACATCGAAGAATTCGTTTCCTGGACCGCCGATGGCCCGCAGAGGGGACACATAGAGCACCTGGGGGAGCCCCAGATTCGGAGTCAGCAGAAGAAGGGGGGTGATGATCAGGGTATGCAGGCCAACGATGCAGATGGCTCTGCTGATGATCTTGCTGCGGATCGGCAGACAGCCCGCCAGGGGATAGAGCGCCAGGGCCGCCCACCCTTTGGCCCAGCCAATCGAGGATTTGATGATCATGGCGACGCCAAGGTTGAAATCCACGTGACCCATCACCAGCGACACCTCCATCACCAGCATGCCGGCGATCCAAAGCCAGATGACAGGAGAGATGGCCAGGGGCTCATTCTCTTCGGGGTGATCCAGCCGTGCCAGCCACTTGATCAGCACACACGCCAGCAGGAGCCAACCAAGAACGGATCCAACAACATAGAGGCCACCAATCACCCAGACTGGATAGGTGAACACAATCGAATACCAGATCAATCTCTCAGGGAGATTCTCCGGCTTCAGATCAGAATCCTCGAACCGCTTGAGCCATCGGCGAATCATGCGCGCTCCGAGGTTCTGATCAGGTCGAGATCCACTTGGAAAGCCTCTGGATCCAGGGCTTGCGAATCCAGAGGATCCACAGCCCCACGCTGGTGAGCACCGATCCAAAGGCTGCCCCGGCCAGGAGCAGGCCCTTCTTCGGCGTCGTGGGCCGTGCCGGCAGGCTGGGATCGACGGCCATCTGGATCAGCGGGAAGGCGGCGAAGACATCAGCCTGGCCCAGGTCGAGCTTGGCCAGGGTGGAGGCAAAGACGGCCTCGGCGATCTTTTCATTCCGCTTGAGGCTCTCCAGAGTCGGCTGCCGCTGGGACATCCGCTGCAACCTGGCCTCCAGCTCCTGAATCTGCTGATCGAGGCGTCGAACCTGTGAGGCGGCCCCCGTGGCATCGGATTGGAGGGTCACCAGGTTCTGGAACAGGGTGTCGCGTCCGCTCCCGGATGTGGAGAGCGCCAGTTTGATCAGCGTGGTCCCGGAAGGTTCCCGGCCCAGCAGGTTGCGGGCCCGCGCGAGCAGGGCCGTTCGAGCCGCCTTCTGGCGCTTGACCTCCTTGGTGATGCGCGGATGGTTGGGCCCGAACTTCGAGGACTGGACCTCCAGGATGGCCGTGGCCTCGCTGTAATCCGTGAGGTTCTTCTGAAAAATCTGGTCTGCCTGCAGCTTGAAGGCCTCGGCGGCTTCGTTGGCACTGAGGCCCAGGTCCGAGCGGAGTGTGCTGAGGCGTCCGGTGGCGGCCGACTCTGCTGCGGCGAACTCGGCCCGCTGGCGCCGGAGTTGTTCAATGTTGGTGGAGATGGTCTCCACCTGGTCCGTGGAATTCAGACCCGACCGGAGCTTGTAGGCCGAAACAGCTTTCTGGGCCTCCTCCAGCTTGAGCTGGGTCTGCAGCAGAATCTTCTGGGTGGGGCCCTCACGCTGGTCCATCTCGCTGACGCGCAGCTGGTTGAGCCGCTCCACGATCGCGTCGTAAAGGGCGAAGGCTTTCTCCCTGGCCACTGCTGCCGATGGACCATTCATCTCGATCTCCATCAGGGTGGTGTTATCGAGGCTCTTGATCCGGGGCTTGTCGAAGTCCTTGGGGCCAATCCTGGCCAGCTTGGCGGCACGTTTGAGAACCTGTTCACTCGTGAAAATGTATTGGTAGTTGGCTCTGGGGTCATAGGTTGATGTGGCGACGCCGGCTGATCCGCTGGACGCTGACGTCTGCCCGATCTCGGGGAGATTGACGTTGACCGAGTTGATGCTGCCGGGAAGAATGAGGGCAAATGTGCTCGTGTAGCTCGGTTTTGCTGTGGCCAGAATGAGCAGTGTCGAGCCCCAGATGAACAGGTTGGTGCCCCCACTGACCACGATGTAACGGCTCCAGCGCCGTTTGTCCCTGCGGTCGAGGTTGCTCCACCAGGTCTTCGGATGAAACACCCGGGGCAGCGGGATGTTTCTGATCTGCTCGGCAAACAGCCGCGCTGCCTTGTCGACAGGGATGATCGGAAAGCGCCCCTTGTCAGCCGATGGTCTGTCCTTGAGAAAACCGCGCTTCACTGGCTCTTCAAGGCGAGATGACGTCGTAGAGCAGGGCGCCCGGAACGACAAAATCCCTGATCACACCCAGCACATCGCGGAAATTGGTGACCCCGGAGTCATAACAGGCAACGGCATCATTGGCCATCAGGTAGGGGTTGTTGTCGTTGTCCGTGGAGCGCCTCAGGAGATCCTCGACGGGCCGTTCGAGCACCTTGGTCTCACCGGTCTCCGCATTCGTTCGTACCAGCACAGCCTTCCGCCTCGCGTTGGTCCACAGGGCCCCCCCGGCGCAGTTGCCCGACACGACAGCCTGGGAGAACCGGGATCCATAGGGGAAGGATGTGGCATCCCTGCCGATGCCGGCAACCGCGTTTCCGGCTGCCGGCACGGTGAGATTGGAGATGAAGATCTTCACGCCAACCGGTGTGATCTGGGAGGGGCGCACCAGCAGTGGATTGATGCTCCCACTGTCGGGTACGACCACCTGATCGCCGGCGATCAGGGGGATGTCCTTGAAGGGTTGTCCAGTCAGGATGCCGGAGAGATCCACCGTCTGCCGTCTGCCCGCTCGAATCAGGGCGATCTCCGTCACATCCGCTGTCGGGGTGACGCCCCCCGCCTGACGGATGGCCGATGAGAGCAGGCGGTTGAACGGTGCCTGACCGGACTGCTGGACCGGTGTCTGGGTCTGCTCGGCATCGCTCCATTCATTGATCAGCACCCTCCCCGGCTGAAAGGTGGAACCGCTGACAAAGACCTCGACCGGTGCCCACTGCACGACATTGACACTGACCTTGAGAAACGAGGGCTGAAAATATCCCTGGCCGACAAGGGCCTGGTGAATGCGCTGCTCCACCTGGTGGGGCTCCAGGCCGGTGACCTGAAGGCCCCTCACATAGGGCAGTTCTAGTTCTCCGGAAAGATTGACTTCAAAGATCCCACTGAACTCCTCGCCTTCAGGAATAGTGACCTTGACACGATCACCACTGGAGAGGGGCAGCGCGAACGCCGTGAAGGGAAGGCCCAGTGGCGCCAACAGCGCCAGGACTCCTGCACACACCCTTGCGAGGCTGCTCACGACCGTTCACCGTTCACGCGGCATGCCCCAGCCAGTTCAACCCCAGGGCGCGCATCACCGGCCGTCCACCTGGCGGGCACTTTAGCGCTGCTGAACCGGGGAGCTCGGCCTGGCTGGGGGCTCGCCGGATCGCCCCCTGCTGGACCCGGTGGGTGCCCACGGAGCAGTGCCGCACAATGGAGCAGCGAAGCGGCGGCATGACCGTGCACATCGGGCTGATCAATGCCTACAGCACCCTGAATCTTGGCGATGCCGCCATTTACAGCGCTCTTCGCAAGCTCCTGCCTGCAGCCCAGATCACCGCCTCTGTTCGAGACGAGCGGCCTGAGCCGATTGCAGGGATCCAGTTTCAGAACCGGCGGCCCAGTGGCTGTGATGGCTACGTGAGCGTCGGAGGGGACATCTTCAACAACGCCAGGGAATGGTTCATCACCAAGAACTTTCTGCTCAACCTTGCTGAGCTCACCCGGCATTCGCGGCAGACCGTGTTGTTCGGGCAGTCGATTCCGCGCTCCTGCCATGGTCTCAGCTTCCTGGCCCTGCGCCAGTGCTTCCTGAACCTTGCCGCGGTCTGTGTACGCGATGCCCAGAGCCACCGCAGGCTCCGCCAGGCCGGCGTTGACGTGAGGCTGTCCTTCGACACGGCCTTCGTGCTGGAAGGCAGTGATGCCGCCCGCCAGGCAGCCCAGAGCCTCTGTGAGGCCCAGGGGCTCGACCTGGCGCGCTCAGCCGTGTTGTCGGTGCGGGCCTTCGACAGCATGTACCTGCATGACACGGCTTCCTTCGTGGAGCGGATGGCAGGGCTCTGCCGGCATGTCGTGTCCGCCGGTCTGACGCCGGTGGTGCTGATTCAGTCGCGGGCCTACGGTGCCGACCACGACCTGGATGTGGCCCGTGCGCTGGTCAGCCGGGTGCCCGGTACGGCCATTGTGGATCCCTTCCTCGACGCTTCGCCGATCCCCAGCTGGCAGCTGGCCATGGCGGTGTTCGAACGGGCGCGGCACATCATTGCCGTGCGGTACCACACGGCGGTGCTGGCCTTGGCGGCCGGGCGGGTGCCCTTCCATCTCCACTACTCCAACAAGGGCCGGGACCTCTGCGAGCGGCTGGAGCTGCCCGGCTGTGACCTCGGCGGATTCGACCCC
>NZ_JBKKKY020000023.1:0-40604 GCF_046613545.2 Aphanothece microscopica RSMan92
GACAGGGTTAGATCGCAACACAGGTCGGATGGGGGAAGAATGATTCTGAATGGGGACACCCCACTGCGAAGGGATTCATCACAGATAAGCCGGATATTTGCTATGTTTTCAGCATGGAGCTCACGAAGCGCATGATCAGAAGCAAGAACATTCCTAAGCGGCTCGATAAACATATCTTCCTTCCCAAGGATCGGGAGAGGAGCACCAATGAAGACAATCTTGTCACCACAGGCAGTTACCAGTGATCTGATAATTGCCGAAATACGAAACATCCACGGACTAATGCCGTCGAAACGGGCGTGATCGATGAAGCACGAAAAAATAATAGAGTGAAGAACTTCGGCAGAAAGAAGTGTTGGGAACGGCCTGGGATAATAGATGGGAGCAAAGAGCTTGCATGGAGATGCGACAATGAATATCAAGTCATAGTCATGGATGAGGGGAGTCTTGTGCTCACTAAGCTCCCATATTCTCCAGTCCTTGGATAGGTTTACCTTGGTCGGGTTGTTCTTGGGGGGAACAATATCAGGAGCCTCGATCCGCCCATCTTTGCTTAGTTCCAGATAGCCAAAGCCAGTCTCCCACATACCGGCGAAATCAATACTATCAGAATGCGTGCTAGAGCCTGATAGGGAGTCGACTCCTCTCTTAAAGCCAACGAGCTGGCTCGATCCAATAGCAAGGATCCTACTCATTGCGCAAACAGCTCAATAAATTCTTCTTGGCACTGGACTGCTTCTAAGTCAATCGAACCAACAGCATTCGAGGGCTCATGAGGAGCAAGACCCAGGGTATCGACCGGCAAATGTTCTCTGAAGAAATGCTGCATGGCATTTTCTGCTGCATGGGGTCTCACTGACCTGAGGTTGTCGGAAAATGATGTGGAATGGAGCCTAGGATTAGTTACAATCTCATAGGAAGGAAAATAGTCAATGTGTGATTGCTTGTTAGACAACTGACTGGCGACTGATAACAGCACCGCCTTTGAATGCATTGTGGCAACCAGAACATGATGACCACTTGCAGTTGCTGTGAGCGGAACAGGGGAGACCGTGAGGAGTATCTTAAAAGGTCGATTATTTCTAAGCTTTCTCAAGGTATCCTGAAACTTGTTGAAGTCAGACAGGATGCTCTTGAAGCTTGCATTTTCGAAGCGGTAGATGGCTCCATCGTACTCGCCGCAAAAGACTCCCGGTGCAGTTGGGAAGACAGTCCCAGATCTTCTATGTACCCACATCTCGGTTAGGCCAAGAGTAAAAATAAAGACGTCAAGACTCATAAGGAGCTCTTGAACTTTCTCGATGTGACACTTGCGCAGCTTCTTGACCACTTCTGGTGCATCACAGCCGGATGGTTCAACCGCAGGTCGTAGGGCGTCATAGTACCTTCCATTCTTTGTCCAGATATAGTTCTTGGGCGACCACTCGTGGGCGCACTCCTGAGTGAGCTGTAACAGCTGGCGAACGGTATATATATTCCCATATCTCGCGCTATACATCGAGAATCCGTAGTTCTGATGCAGGCTCAAGGGAAGCCCAGGGGGCGGCGGCTCAACATCCATAATATTGTACCCATTTTGCTTAAGTTGGCGCGTAATATGCTGAGCGAAGCAGGAGCCCGCGGTTGCTATCTTGTCGGCCGGCAGAATGTCAAACTTCTTCTTGTAAATCCCATCAATTAGGCAAGGGTTTTCCTGAGTAACGCCAGTCTTCCAAAAAGCGCTTGCAGGAAGGGCTTCATAGGGATTTGTGCTCATGGCTCTTCAACACTGGCTTGGCATCCTACTGAGGTGGTCTGGTATTTCTGGACCGGCCCCATCGCGAATCTCTGAGGCGGGATACCGCCCCTGAAAGGGCCTCCCACCGTAGGCACCGCCTTCTCCGAGGGAGTTGAGCAAGCGCCGAGCCACAGCCCAGAGTTCAAGGCCAGGGTCGCCATGGAGGCGATCAGTGGCCGCAAGGCGATCCAGGAGAGCCAGTGGAAGAAGCAGCTGCTGGAGGGAAGCAGCGAGCTGTTCACCAGGGGTAAGAAGACAAGGACAAGGGCGAGTGTCAGGCCAAGGAGGCGGAGCTGCTTCATCAGATCGGGCGACTGCAGATGGAGCAGGAGTGGCTCAAGGAAAGTCTCAGCTCCTCTGATGCCCGTGACCAGCGCAATCTGGACGAACACGACCATCTTGAGCTCAGCGTCAGCCGCCCATATGCCCCGCTGGGCCTGCCGCGATCCACGGTCTGTTACCAACAGAAACCAGTGCGCGAATCGACCCTGCAGAGCATGGCCAGGATCAATGTCCATGACCTGGAAGCCCCCTGCAGCCGCCGCCGCCGGATGGAGGGCTAAGGGTCAGAGATGGGATCCCGATCAACCGTGACAGGGTGCGAAGCCTCGCCCCGCGGTTCCTGGTGCCCCATCCGAGCGCGTTCCCTGGCTGGTGGCTGTCAGCACGATCACAACGGTGGATCCGGTGTGGCCACCGATATCACCTACATCCAACTGCAGAAAGGTGTGCTGCATCTGGTGGCGATCATGAAGCGCTTCACCAGCCACGATCTCAACTGAAAGCTCTCCAACAGCCGTGACACGGAGTTCTGTCTGAACGCTATGGAGACGGCTCAGGAGGGTGGCCGCAAGCCACAGATCCTCCATTCTGACCAGGGATCGAGTTCACCTCTGGGGACGTCGTGTCCAGGCTGCAGGCAGAGAAGATCAAGATCAGCTGGTCTGGAAGAAGGCGCTGCTACGGCCACATCCCCCTGGGGAGGCTGGGGCGTAACGCCAAGTACGTAGCCGCAGGCTTCCCGGCGACGCCGAGTAGAGGTGTACCTGCAGGCCTACAGCGATGGCTGGGACGCTGAGATCAACCTGGTCCACCGTCTGTGGAGATAGTGCCATGCAAGAGCGCACAGTGCACTAGGAGGCAGAACTCCCCATGAGGTCTACATGGAGACCGAACCGTGAGCCTCCCGCCCAGGGTTAACGATGTCCGGGGCCAAAGATTGTCGAATCGAAGGGACCCACATCAAGGGGGGCCGCCTGGGCCCTGCACTGATGCAGGTGTGGGATCATCTCGATGAACTGGCTGCGCAGGAACAGATCCAGCCGGTCGAGCCGCAGAGTGAGCAGCTGACCAATCAGCAGAGAGGTAACGCTGGATGTGACCTGGCGAACCTCGATCGTGCCTTTACGCCGCACCCGCACCACCGGGGGGGGCCTGGGCAAAGAAGTGGATCCTCCCGGCCACCTCGTCGAGACAGTTGACTGTGGCAATGGCCTGGGGCAGCAGCTGCCGGTAGTCAGTCCTTGTCTGGGAAGCCCTGCTGGCGCTCTAGCAGCATGCGGAAAAGCGTGTGGTCGCATGTGGGGTTGGTTTGATGCTGACGTGCCTGGTCCTGTACGGGATGCTGACAACTCCCATTCTGGCGAGGCCGTTTCAGAAGACAATCCCAGGCGCAGGGTTAACTCGCCAGCCTGCGAATGCCTAGAGCCTTTCATGAGTATTAGCATGTCTTTAGCAACTCGGAGAGCGCCAGTCATTGGGCTCAACCCCTGGGGCCCCTTGGCCTAGCAGAGCCAGTGTAGAATGGCAGAGCTGTTACCAGAACAATGAAGAAAGCGCGGAGGAGCCTAGAAGAAGACGTGATTGAGAATATTGCGTCAATCATTAGTCACTGCCGCGAGACATCTATTCCCAATGGTGTAGGCAAGCCAATAGACAAGCAGGATTCCAAAGCCTCGGCACGCATGCCGACACAGCAAGAACTTATCGAAGGCCTCTACAGCTCATGCATCGCACTGGAAAAGGACAACCAGTATCTTTTTGTTCTACTGTCACGCACTGAGCACAAACTCAGATGGTACAGAGACAGAGAGAACATGCGCCAGATAGAGAGCAAGCTTACAGCGCAGACATTGCGGATGGCGGCGTCGTCAATATCACGACTTTTGAGGATCATGGCTCGCTTGGTACAGACATGAAGCCCGGGATCGAAATAATGATCACCCAAAAGGACTAATAGCAATCCGGCCATGATTCAACATCTGGACAGCCACTCATCAGTTCAAGCAAAAGAAGCATTTGACGAGGACTTCTTTCTTGAGATCAACAGCATAAGCCGCGCATCATTGAATGGGGTAAGTGGTTTCGCATATTTTCAAGTCCACTATCAACTCTGCGATCTAAAGGCACGCTATGACTATGGAGTTTACCAGAGAAGACTTCAGCGACTTATAGCCCTGGGCAAGTGTCCTTCAAAGTTTCTGACACACTGGGCAAGACTGGAATCTGCACCACATGGGAAAAAACAGTATTACTACCCGCCTGCCCAGTCTGACCTAAAGGCTCTAGGCTTGAAGGCGAAAGAAGTCGACATGTTTGCAACACCGGAGGTTTTCACTTCCATACTTATAGAGTTTCTGACGAATGCTGATGGTGTACTAGCAAAGCCGCAGCTTATTCAGATGATTCCTCGCCTGCTGCGAGTGCCTGAGATTCGGGAAGCGACTCTTTGGAATGACCAGTTAGTCAACAAACTGCTTGAGCTTCTACAGGAAAGGAGCCAAGCAAGTCTTCTATCCAATAGGTACTCATTTAGCCATGGACGGCCAAAGGATATAGATGCCGTTCAGATTGAAACGATAAGAAGCTGCTTTGACAGTGACTATTACGCTCTTAATTACAACGTTCAGAATGACGACGAAGAAGAAATAAATTCATTCGATTTCTTTGTGTCGGAAGGCAGGCATGATGGCCACTCACCATGCGAGTTTTTTGACTATCAGTACTACATTGGACGGTACTGGAGGTCGATCCCAGGCACTGAAGATGCGTACTACTACTACCTTACAAGAGGCTGGAAACTTGGACATGACCCTTCACGAAGATTTCCGCATAAGCTGCTATCAGATCTAGCCGCATCATTAGATCTCGATTCCAATGGTCCTGTCGGCAAGATCTTAAAAAATAATTATCCTTGCAGCGTATTATTGAAGAATATGGAAGGTGGCCTCAGCCCTTCCAACAGTAGATACAACAAACCGTGCGACATTGATCCAAGTGGCGCCAAGAGGGTCCAAAGTCTAATCAGCTCGACGCCAAGTGTCCATGCATATTATCTTACCCAATACCACCCAATCTCCGAGAATGATGAAAACTGGGGGAAGGGGTTTACTGAATGGACAAATGTTACCAAAGCCCTGCCATATTTCCTGGGCCACAATCAACCCAAGCTTCCTCTGGAGGGATTTTACGACCTAAGAGTTGATGAGAACCTTTCCAATCAGTCAATTTTAGCCAAAGAATATGGAGTCGACTCTTTCTGCTTTTACTTCTATTGGTTCCAAGGCAAGAGAGTCCTGGAA
Source organism: Aphanothece microscopica RSMan92 (assembly GCF_046613545.2). Classification (NCBI taxonomy): domain Bacteria; kingdom Bacillati; phylum Cyanobacteriota; class Cyanophyceae; order Chroococcales; family Aphanothecaceae; genus Aphanothece; species Aphanothece microscopica. The sequence continues at coordinate 5,359 of NZ_JBKKKY020000023.1, forward strand.
AAGCCTCTAGATTCACTTATCTCCAGGATCAGTAGTGATCAGAGTTTTACATTGCTGTGGGCCAATGAGAACTGGACTCGGAACTGGGATGGCCAAAATGATGATGTAATTATTTCTCAATCCTACGGCGATGAGGACTGTGAGCGCTTTTGCCGAGATATTGCACAATATCTTACTCATCCGAGCTATTATCGCATCGACAACAAGGCAGTCTTTTATATCTATAGACCCAGCAGCATCCCTGACTTTCACGAGTGGGTCAGCCGCCTGAGAGAATACTTCAGCGCCCACCATAACCTTGAGCTTCTGATCGGAATCGTTCAATATCTACCCTATGATAAGTCACCAAAGCTATATTCCGCAGATTTGATACTACAGTTTCCCCCGAATGGTTATTCGAAGATGACTATATCAAAGCCCCCACCCAAGATTCTGCGTCCAACCAGCAATGACTACATTATTCTTGACTACATGTCTATGGTAGACGAGAATCATTCAATGGACTACCCGAGTGAAGTTGTGAGAACTTCTTTCGCTGCCTGGGACAGCTCTCCAAGAAAGAAGCAAGGCTGGGCTGCATTTGTAGGGGGAACGCCAGACGAATTTCAATACTGGCTCACCAGCAATATCAGGTCAACAAGCTTAGATAATAGTTTAGGTCTTACTATGGTAAACGCCTGGAATGAATGGGCTGAAGGTGCATGCCTTGAGCCAGATAGGCATTACGGATATGAATACTTGCATGCAGTACGAGATGCTCGTCTGCACTTTGCCTTAGAAGAAGAGTCTTTTGAATGGAAGGCAACACTACCTCGGGCCATAGTTGCGCATATATATTACGATGAATCCATTGATCGGGTAGCAAAACGACTTGAGCCTTATATTGGCATATGTGACATATATGTTACGACTCATCCTAAAGGTCTTTGTGTAAGAGCAGCAAAGATTTTCGCAGTGCTTCCTGACGCTCGTCTCTTTGTCACGGAAAATCGAGGACGAGACGTTGGGCCCTTTATAAAGTTATTGAACATTTTTCATGATCTTGGCATAGAATACGATTATATCTGCAAGATTCATGGTAAAGCCTCACATCATAGATCCGATGGGATAGATTGGTTTAATGATATTACCGAAAAGCTCCTGCCGAGCAGTCTAAATGGACAAGAAGAACTTCTGCGATTCTTAGAAAGCCACAACTGTGATCACTTCGGACTTCTAGCTCCATCAGGTCATATCGTCAACCTTAAGGAGTATATTGGTGGCAATCAATATTGGGTTGATAGGTTATTAGATTTCTATTCTGGCAGCAAGTCTGGGGAGCCAACATCATTCGTTGCCGGCACAATGTTTTGGATTGGCAGGTCAGTATGTAGAAAGCTTGTAAACCATTTCACTCCCATTTTCTTCCAGGAGGAATATGGACAACTTGATGAGACTCTCGCCCATGGTTACGAGAGAATGTTCTTGTGGTTGGCAGGCCATATGAATCTGGCGTCCTATACCTCAGATTACGAAGTTCTAGACTATACCGATACAGGCGAAGTTCGATACCTGTTCTGCTAATTTTGCGCGAAAGCTATTAGCAGCCTGTTCTCTCTCAGGCCGCATATCTCCAGACTCAGACATTACCTCATTATCAAAGATGAAATGTAGCCACTCAGATTCCGTTCTACCCACTTTGTCAGATCCCTATGGAGCTCAAGGGGTAGAAATCGTCAAGTGTGCAGGGGTAAATTCGTTCTATGGCCATTCTTCCGTCATCCGTCGATATTCGGGTTATCCGGTTAATCAGCCACTCCCATACATAATCCAACATGGTACCATTGGATTATCACAAGACTTCTACGAATTAAGAGAGTGGTACGACAGAGAAGTTATACATTCGTACTGGGCATGGAACCAGAAAGCATTAGATGCTGCGAATGAACATAGCTCTAGGTTTACTGTTGATGTTCTTGGGTCTCCGTTCCTATATTTTCTCCGGCTAATCAGCAAGGTTGACAGCACTCGTGGTACGGATCCTGTCTTGCCTTCTCGCTTAAGGCTTAGTGACATAGAGCAGAGAGTTATTGACACGTTAGATTGCATTAAGGAAAGGCGTAATAACTTGACCCCGGTTATTTTCGCTCCTCACTCGCTGCCAAATCGACTAATTCCGTTAGCAGAGCACCGCGCTTTTGCTACCTACTTGATTGTACAAGAACAGCTTGAAGCTGGAATCGTATGCTTGCATCCCTATGACATATTTCTTGGCAATCATATTGCTTATCAAGACTCTGGCTTTGAGATATCATGCTGCATGCATAATGCAATCGCCCGTCATCCCTGGAATGAGAAGGAATTTTGGCGTGCATATCACAAACTTGGAATTGAGTTCATGATTAACCTATACTCATTGCTCAGGATCTCATCCTCTTGCTATTTCTGTGGTCTCTCTACCCCTCTTTTTTATGCTGGATATCTTGGCATAAGATGCAAGCTTGTGACGTTTGAAGATCACATGGAAGTGGCTGATATGAAGCAGATAGTTTCGATCGCACAAAAGAGGCCTGTCACTGCCGCAGACAATGGAGTATGTTCAAGGCTGAACCAACTTCTACATCATAATGAATGGACTAGTTCTGATCTTCTTACCTTCAAGTCTTATTGTGAAGTCGTGCTCGGCAAGCATGCACTTGTATCGCCCAAGGCTATGCTAGCCAAGCTTGAGTATGCCTATCTTCTGTTATCGCGAAGCAACTCGTGAATCCTGTCGATTTGCTTAGAGATGGTGGACATAATGTACGTCTGGCAGACCATATCGCCGAGCCGAGTGGAGGCAAAAGCCATCCGGGTATTGAGCATGGGTATTATATTCGCTAGATACAATCAAGAAGGATTCTATACAAGACAAGTACAACTACCTAGGTCTGGGCCTGCCATCAGGGTGTTCATGCCAGTAGCTAAGCCAGACGCTGCTTGGGGGTTGAGGCAACCCAGGTCCATGTGGCATCGAAGTCCCTTGTAGATCTGCAGATATCTAGGGAACACATCGTTCATGGAGGCCTCGTAGGCGAAGGGTAATGACGTGAAGCCCGAATACCGGTCCAGGCTGAATGTCAGTCCTCAGCAGTTCAGGCTGGTCCAAAGACTCCACGATGAAACGTACTGAGCACACAGCCAAGCAGATCATCTGCAAGCTCAAAACGTCTGAGCAGCTGATTGCTCAGAGCAAGACCATCGTCGATGGTTGCGACGTGATCGAGCTGATGCAGCCGCTGTACCACTGCTGGAGCAGCAATACGGCGGCATGCAGGCCGATGGAGCCCGGCGGCAGACTCAGCTGGGAAAGAAGAAAGCCAGGCTCTAAATGCTGCTGGCGGTGGCGGAGCTGAAGAAGGCCATGCTCTGGCTCCAAGCGGCTGCGAAGCAGGAGGACCCTGACGATGGAGACTGCGGATCCCGGAACGTCGGCGCTAGGCCGTCGTGATCCTTCAGAAGCATTGGCAGGGCGCAGAACGTCAGGTCTGCCGGGTGGTGGGCCAGTAGTACCGAAGCACGCAGCGCCAGGGCCGCAAGGCCGTCTCGATCAAGGAGGGCACGCTGCGGCAGTGCCTGTGTGTGGTGGCAGCTGCACACAACCATTGGAGCCGCCCCATGTCCTGGCACCAGCTGCGGCGAGAGAGCTGGATTATGCACCACAAACAGCTGTAACGGCTCTGGTGGCATGAGGATCTGCAACGGACTACTACCAGGAAGCACTAGCGGCACGACTCACAGATGGCTCAGTGCGTCATCACCAAGCCCGCTGAGCTGGTCTGCATTGCGAGGAAAGGTCCCATGGTGAACCTCTGAGGCGGGGCACTGCCGCTGAAAGGGGGACCCACCCTAGGCGCCAACTTCTCCGAAGGAGTTGAGCAAGCGCCGTACCCACACCCCTGAGTTCACGGACAGGGTCGGCATGGAGGCGATCAGTGGCCACAAGACGCAAGACGATCCAGGTGAGCCCAGGGAAGAAGCTGCTGCTGGGGGGTGCCAGCGAGCGGTTCCCCCGATGGAAATGATCCAGGCCAAGGACGAGAGTCAGGCCAAGGAGACGGTGTTGATCCAGCAGGTCGGCTGGTTGCGGATGAAGCTGAAGCGGCTCAGACAACATCTCAGCGGCTTTGATGCCCATGAACTCCGAAAGCTGGTCGAGCACGGCCACCCCGGGCTCCGTGTCAACCGTCAGTGTGCCCTGCTGGGCTTGCGTCGATCCACGGTCTGGTGACGGCGCACACCGGTGCATGAATCAACGCTGCGGATGATGGCGCGGATCGAGGCTCTCTGTCTGGAGGATCCGAAGCAGATCACGGCAGTTGATCCGATATGGGCAACCGGCATCACTTCCAGACCGCTGCAACAAGGATTTCTGGACCTGGGGGCGATCATGGATCTCCACTCCAGGCACGTGCATTACTGGAAGAGCTCCATGAGCCTTGACACGGAGTTCCGTCTGGATGCCCTGAAGATGGCCCTGGGCGTGGTCGCAAACCCGAGATCGTCCACTCCGACCCCAGGGATGATTCAAAGTTTCAGCACGGGTTCAGCAGAGGCTGGTGCTGCGCCATCGCCAACAGCGCCGTGATGTCATGCATCACCGCCTGCATTCCAGCGCGGATTGACTGAAAACCTGCGAGGCGCAAGAGGTTCATCGCTGCAATACGCAGCGCCGCCATCACTCCGGCGCCATTGCCCCGGTAGCGGTGGCCATCTTCATGGAGCTGGGTGTCCCGGACCCAGTGCCAGCCTTCAATGCTCCAGCGGTCTCACACAAGTTGCAGCAAGGCTTTTGGGGTCGTTCGCAGGCTGGTGAGAAACAGGTGGGTGGCCTGAAATGGCTTGCCGTCACGGGTGCCGGTAGCCGTCACCTCGACGACCCAACTGGTGCCGATCCAGGCCTCGAAGATGTGCTCCGGCGCCTGTTTGGCCCGCAGCGTCCAGGTGATGTCGCGACCATGGCTGATCTCCTGATTCGTTGCCACGAAAGGGATCTGGCGTTTCCCCTGAAACTGGCTACGGATCTGGCGGTGCAGCGTCTTCTGGTTGGCTTTAACGGTCAGGAGGAAGTCGGCCCCCTGCTCTGTGAGCTGCCGAAAAACGGTTTCTGGGTGTGGAGAGCGTCCGCCTGGATCAGCACACCCTCGAGATCCAGCTCACCGAGCAGTTTTTTGAGTACCGCCCGCTCGTGGTTCTGGCCGGTGGCGTAGCAGGCCTGGCTGATCGCCACGCCCAGGGCAGCCGAATACAGGGTCACCTGGGCAATGAACGCCGACCCGCCACCGGCGGTGGGCTCGATCGATCCTCTCAAGGTCTTGCCGTCGCAGATCAGCTGGTCGAGATCAGCTGCACCACCGTGGATCTGGGCGATCGTCCAGTCACGGATGGCCGCGCACAGTGCCGCCACGTCCACTTGTAGGAAGAAGTAGCGGAACGAGGAATCCGATGGCGGTCGCCTCAGCTCCAGGCCCAGTGCCTCGGTCAACACGCCGTGGTGGCGGATGGCAAAGCGCTCCAGATCCCGCAAGCTCTAGCAGCGGCTCAGGATCCCCAGCACGGCCACCAGCAGCAGATACCAGGCCGGAATCCGCACCCCACGCCGCATCCGGGCGTCCGGGATCGCCTTGAGGTAGCTGATCAGATCGAGATCGGTTGCAGCAGAGGCGCTTTCGAGCACAGGGAGGAGGCCATTCCGCCGACCTCAACCCATGGTCGCAGCCGCGACAAGAGAGCCTGTGACTGACTTTGAATCAGCCCTGACTCCGACCCAGACTGGCAGTTCACCTCCGCCGACTTTGTGGCCGTGCAAGAGGAGCAGGAGGTCAGGATCATCTGCTCAGGAAGAACGGGCTATGACGACAACATTCTGGTGGAGAGGCTTGAGCGGGGGGTTCACGCATGGAGCCGCAGGGTTTCTCGGCGAATCCGAGTAGAGGCGGCCCTGCGCGCCTACAGCGTCGGCTTGGAGGCTGAAATGTGCACAGCTCCCATCCTCTGGAGGGAACTACCCGGCAAGACCTCAAGGTGTTGGGGAGGAAGAACTCCCGACCGATCTATAGTGGAGCTTAACCCTGATCCACCCTTCCGGGTTAACGAAGCCTGGGGGCCAGGTTGTCCAGAGAAAGGCACCATTCTCAGATAGAGGGTGTACGGTCAGCCCCCCCAACAAGCTTTAAGTGAATCTCTCAATAATCAACCCGACAAGGCCACACAGCTGAAGAATGGTGATTGCTGTGAGTACACCAGCATCCGGGCACAGAATGGAAGCGACTCTGCCGAGCTTCAATGTTGGCAGTAGCAGCTGGGGACTCATGGCATAACCTGATCCGCCCGACCGTGAGCTAAGATGCATGATAAATGCCAAGCGATGATTGATCTAGGACAGTCATTGTCAAATACATTAAGGGCGGCTTTTCAGGGACACCGCAGACGGGCATATATTCGAGAAGAGGCTGTCAGCTTCTACTTGGTCATGAGCAGTACCCGCGGTCTGATAGCTTCCGATTTCACTTGCACCTTAAAACATCTACAAGGCACTAGCTTGAAAGCCTTGACTAGGCATAGAGCAGCTCCGGCACTTATTGTTATTGCAAGTTCTGAGCTAAAGAAAGTCAGAAATGGCTCAGCACACCTCAACGCCTTGATGCTTTATGGAAGCAACGGCGGGGACTGGCAGAGGAAAATACTTGTCTCTAACACAGAGGTCTGCGAGAGAATAGTTCTAGAACCTAAGGAGCAGTTGTTTAGAGACAGAAGAAGCATGGTTGCTACGATCTCCAGAGAGGAAGACATGCTGAAGCTCTCAGCGCCTGCCTTGAAGGTCTCTAGGGAATCACAAAAGGACTCACCTGCCAGAAAACTCATAACAAATATCTTTTTTCACGCCAAAGACAGCAGCTCATCTGAACTCTTCTATCTTGTATCTGTTGGACCTCAGCACATCGCTGACATCGTAATTGCGCAGTGCAGAGAAGCCCTCAATCGGCTTCATGCCAATCCGAGCTGCAATCATAATATGGACAATGCATCACCTTGTGGTCTTCATCTAAGAGAAGAGTATGAGACACATGACCCAGCCTTCCTATCAGTAGTCTACAACCGGAATAGGTGGAGACTTGGCGAAACAGCTACAGCCGTCAAACCCAATCTAGCTAACAAAGAGGAACTACTGAAAGCAGGGCCTGAATACGATTATTTATCAGCAGATGGCTGGACCAAGTCCTCTAGCCCTCAAGGCCTTACAAATACCATTGCTTATCTAAGTAGAGTTCAGGCAAAGCCATCAAAGGGCGCTGCAATTTTAGCTACAGCGCGCAATGAGGCTGTTTATCTTCCGAGTTGGTGCGCATATCATATTGCACTTGGCTTTGAAAAGATTTTCTTATACACAAACTCCAATGACGACAAGACGCTGGAGGTAGCCAAGAGACTAAATAATCTTGGCGTCAATATTAGTGTTATCGAAAATCAGATTGAAGCCCCCGGATCCCCACCCCAGATCAAAGCATACCGACATGCCCTATCAATATCGCAAGAGATTCTGGACTACAAGTGGTGTGCCGCGATCGATATTGACGAGTACATTGCAATCAGGCCAACCAAGAGGATTGCGTGCATAAATTCATGGCTCAGAAAAGTCAGCCGAAACTCAATGCTTGAGTGCGATATAATAGCCATGAACTGGATATTTGCTGGCATTGACAAGGATTTTGATGCCCATCATAGATGTCTGGTCCCCATTACTGAAAGGATCCAAAGCGTAACCGCCAAGAACTCAAGCATTAAATGCATATTCAAGCCCAGATACTTCCTGTGCTCACTGCCCCACCATCCATTGGCCACAATGCAGTACACTCCATTTGCCGTCAACTCTGAAGGTGGATTATACGGTGAATATCAAACCGCAAGAGTGCCTTCTGTCTCTGAGTTCCCTGCCTTCAACGACGCAGCCGTGATGCACTATTATCACAAGTCAGGGCCTGAATATATTTGGAAGAAATCAAGAACTGGAGGGGCCAGAAAGATTAGCAGTCCCAATCCCAACGGCGAAGCACTAAAGTCTCTTGTTGCCGCAGCGGACAGTCGGCATGACAAGTCCATTGATTGGATCAACAGTATTCAGTCATCAGAAGCCTATTGCAACTTATTGTCAGCTTTTGCTGAGGACAAGCCTCTTCAGCAGCTACTAGTCGACTCGATGAACGTAATGGCCTCAAAGTACGAAGACTGGATTGACAGCCAAGACGAGTAGCACTCAATGCCAGGGTGCAGTGCAGCAGGCCACTTTATCATGAGAGGCATATTAGTTCGATTAGAATACTGACCGGATCCCGAAAGTTGGCCATGGTGTGTACGAGTCATCAGCCGAGCAGATCATCCGCAAGCTGAAACCCGCCGAGCAACTGCTCGCCCAGGGAAAGACCATTGCCACGTCTGCCGTGTGAGCAAGGTGACACAGCCCACCTACCACCGTTGGAGACAGCAATACGGAGATGCAGGCCGAGGAAGCCAGGCGGGGGACGCAGCTGGAGAAGAAGAACGCCCGTCTCTAGTGTGCCGTCCCGGAGATTTGCAAGCAAAGTCGCTGGAGTTTCTCCAGGATTGAGTCCGCTGTGGCCGTCCAGTTGAACGGTGCCTTGGTCTTGTTGTAGGCCGCCACGAACTGCTCAATCCTGGCGATCAGCTCCTTGACGCTGGAGAAGCTGCCGCGCCGGATGGCGCGCTGGGTGATGATCCCAAACCAGCGCTCCACCTGGTTGAGCCAGGAGGCGTAGGTGGGGGTGTAGTGGACATGGAAGCGGGGCCGCTGCGCCAACCAGGACCGCACCTTGGCGTGCTTGTGGGTGCAGTAGTTGTCCACGATCAGATGGACGTCCAGATCCTCGGGCACGGACGTCTCGATCTGGCGCAGGAACCCCAGGAACTCCTGGTGCCGGTGGCGCGGTCTGCACTGGGTGATCACCTCCCCAGTGGCGACGTCCAGGGCGGCAAACAGGGTGGTGGTGCCGTGACGGATGTAGTCATGCGTCACCCCCTCCACATAGCCCAGCCCCATGGGCAGCAGCGGCTGGGTGCGGTCCAGGGCCTGGATCTGGGTCTTCTCGTCGACGCAGAGCACCATCGCCTTGTCCGGCGGGTTCAAGTACTGCCCGGTGTCAACTACGTAGGCGGGTCGCGTCAATTACGTAGGCGGGTTCCCCCGGACCTCCTCCCCCCCTGCCATGGCAGGGGGGGAGGACAGCGAAAATTGAGCCGGCGACACGAAAACTGGTCCACCCCGGCCGCTTTACCCCACGGTGCCCCAGGGTTTTTGATCGGCCCCAGGCCTCAAGCCCATTGGCCGTTGCTCCTGCCGACCCGCCTGCGCCCTGCAGCGGAGCGCACGAGCCGGCGGACCCCACGGTCCGACGGCAGCGCGGAGCCCATCACCGGCAGCTGGCGCCAGGGGGCTCGGGGCGGTTGGCGGGTAATTGACGCCTGGCCAGGGCGATGAATCAGCCTGTGCCGGAGCGGCCCAGGCGACGGGCCCGCCTGCGGCGATAGCTCTCGCCACTTATTTGAACAATGGTGCTGTGGTCCACCAGCCGGTCCACCGCCGCCACCGTCATGGCACTGGTGGAGAACACGTTCTCCCACTCGCTGAACGGCTGGTTGCTGGTCACCAGCAGGGACCTGCGCTCGTAGCGGTGCATCACCAGCTCGAACAGAACCGAGGTTTCGGCCTCGTCCTTGCGCACGTAGCCGATGTCGTCGATGACGAGCAGGGCAAAGCGATCCAGCCGGTTGAGTGCCTTGGCCAGGGCGTAGTCAGCCTTGGCCCGCTGCAGCTCCTGCACCAGCATGGTGGCGGAGTAGAAGCGCGCCGAGCGGTCCAGGGCGATCAGGCTGCGGCAGATGCCGGCCGCCAGGTGGGTCTTGCCCACCCCGCTGGGGCCAAACAGCAGCAGGTTCTCGGCCCGATCCAACCAGCCGGTGTCATGGGCCAGCTGCTCGATCTGAGCCCGGTCCAGATCGGGGATGGCCCCCCAGTCGAGATCGGCCAGGGTTTTGGGCAGCGGCAGCTGGGCCTCATGCAACAGCCGCCGCAGCCGCGCCTGGTGGCGCTGCTGGTGCTCCTGCTCCACCAGCACATACAGGTAGCTGGCGGGATCCCAGCCCTCGGCTGTGGCCTGCTGTTCGGCCGCCTGCCACTGGCTGCGGAACTGGGCCAGTTTCAACTGTTTCAACAGAGATGGCAGAGCCGTTTCCAGCGCCGGCCGGCTGGGGGGCTCCACCCAGGAGTTCGTCATAGCTGCTCAGTCGGTGTTCAGGGATGTCGAGCTGGGGCATGGCCGCCAGGCCCCTCGGGGGCCGCAGGCCGTAGTGATCGCGCAGGGAACTGAGGCTGAGTTCACCGCTGCGCAGCTGACGGCGCAGATACCGCTCCACACCGGCGAGGTCGCCTGTGCGGGCGGCGACATGGAGGGCGTCGACCATGACCTTGGCGACCTCATCCGGCGGCAGGGCTGCCAGGAGCGCTCGCCACAGTTGCCGCCAGCTCTCGCCGGGGAGGATGTCGGTCTGCAGCTGGGCGCGCAGCAGGGCTCTGGGTTTGCGGCGCAGGCTTTCGATCACATGGCGGAAATCGATCCGCCGCAGCGCCTTCTGCCCTTTCTGGCCATGGAGCCGCGGCAGGGTTTCCACGTACTGGCTGCGCAGGAACAGATCCAGCCGGTCGTGGCGCAGGTGCACCGTCAGCTGCTGACCGATCAGCCGTGACGGGACGCTGTAGGTGACCGAGCGCACCTCGATCGTGCTGGTGCTCCGCACCCGCACCACCACCGGTTCGTAGTCGGCAAAGCGCTCCACCGGCAGCGGCTGCAGGTGGAGTTGCTCGATCGCCAGGTTGCCGGCCACCTCGTGGCGATTGTTGAGCGTGGCGGTGACCTGGGCCACCAGCTGCCGGTACTCCGCTTCCGTCTCGAAATCCCTGCTGCCGCGCTGGATCAACTGCTGCTCCAGCCGGTGTTTCCAGTGCCGGTGCGGGCCCTCGATGGCGCCGTTCTCGTGGGCGATGCCGCGGTTGTTGCGGGTGGCGATCACGCCCAGGTGGGCGCAGAGTTCGCGGTAACGGCTGGTGTAATCGCCGGCGTAGCTGCCGTTCCGGTTGCGAAAGCAGGCGCTGAGGCTGTCGGTGCGGTGCTCCGCCGGCACCCCACCGCAGGCCGCCAGGGCGTTCTGCAGTGCCTCGGCGAGGGCGACAAAGCTCTCACCGCCGTGGATCACCTCCACATGACACCAGCCCGAATGGGGCAGGCGGAAGTGGAACAGCCGGTGCTCGAGCACCGCACCGGCCACGGTGATGGGCGCGCCCTTGAGCAGAGTGAAGTCGGAGATGCCCATCACGCCGGGCTGGTGGTGCTGCAGAAACATCACCTCCTGGGCCGGACCGTGCAGGGCCTTCCACTGCTCAACGCGGCGCTGCAGGGTGCGCTTGCGGCGAAACCACTCCTGGCCTGGAAACGTCTGCTCCAGATGGAGCAGCAGCGTCTGGGGTTCGAGTTGCGGTGCCTTCTCCAGCATGGGCACCAGCACGCTCTCCCAGACGTCCGCCAGCGGATCGGCACGGGTACGCCAGTGGCGGCCCCGCTGTTGTTGTTGCCCCTGGGGCTGCAGCTCACCCCTGTCGATCCGCTGGGCGCTGCGCAGCGAGATCCCCACCGCATCGGCCGCCACCTGCTGGCTGAGCCCCTCGGCCCGTCTGGCCATGTACCGCTCCTTGATCCGCAACGACAGAGGGGCGGGCATCGCTGGGACTCCAGACCGTGATCGGAGCCCTGTTGTCGCGATCTGAGACCCGCCTATGTAGTTGCGCGGTCCCGCCTATCTAATCGTCGCCGGACAAAGTACAGACCGACGATGTCGCGGACTTTCTCCACGAAGAAGGGATCGGTCGAGAGTTTGAAATGCTTCTGCCGGTGGGGCTGGACCGAGAACGTCTGCAGCCAGCGGTGCACGGTGGTTTTGGAGATTCCGGTGGCAGCGGCGAGGGAGCGGGCACTCCACTGGGTGCTTCCATCAGCTGGCTTGGTTTGGAGTGCCCGGTTGATCACCTCGGCCACCGTGTCGTCCTCATAGGTGCGCGGACGGCCAGGCCTGAGCTCATCGTGCAGTCCCTCCAGGCCCAGCTCCCGGTAGCGCTTGCGCCACTTGCCGACGGTCATGCCCGTCAGCCCCATCCGTTTGGCGATGGCTGTGTTGGTCTCCCCAGCCCCGCAGGCCAGCACGATCTGGGCGCGCTGGACGATGGAGTGCGGCAGTGAACGGGAGCTGGCGAGAGCCTGGAGTTGCTGAACCTCGTCGTCGCTGAGAACCAGCGGCGGCATCGGACGACCAAGAGCCAAGGAGCGCCCCGGGAAACACTCCGTATTCTAGATGTTATTTCCGGGACGGCACACTAGCCGAAGGCTTCTCTGAAGGAGTAGAAGCTTCTGGCGGAAGCAGAGATGGAGATGGCAGTGTTCTAGCCGCAGGCGTCTGTGAATCATTAGGATCTTGCCAAGGGACACTGCTGAGCCTGGAACCTCGCTGCGCTGCACAGCGCACCTCGGTGACTTTCAGGGAAGGTGTCACTCCTTGGCTGCCACTCAGGCGGCCGCGCTTAAGGGTATCGCGAGGATCGGATCGGGCTCTTCTGTTGGCTTGTTGATCCACACTTCTTCGGGTTGGCGCCAGCAGCGAGTGGATCGGCTCCAGCGTCTTGGATGGACCTGACGGGCCTTCTCGTAGACATGGGTTCGCTCCCGGCAGATTGCGGTGGCGGTACCGCTGTGACGCTGGTGAGGCGTGACGAATTTGATGCTGCTGTGGCGGTGTTGGTGGTTGTACCAGTCCACAAAAGCCGCCACCCATTCGCAGGCCTCCGCCTTGCTGGAGAATGGTCGGCTGGGGTAATCCGGCCGATACTTGAGCGTGCGGAACAGGGACTCCGAGTAGGGATTGTCGTTGGAGACCCTTGGCCTGGAGAAGGATCTGAGCACACCCAGCTCCTCCAGCCGTGATTCCAGTGTCGCCCCACGCATGGCATTGCCGTTGTCGGCGTGGAGGATCAGGGGCGTCTGCGGACACTGGTGGCTGCCAAAGCCGCTGGGCCGGCGGTAGCGCTCCCTTAGACAGGCCCGCTGCACCAGATCCGCCGCGATCTCAGCCGACTCCACCTCGGCCACATCCCAGGCCATCACCTTGCGGCTCCAGACGTCGACCACCAGATAGAGGTACAGCCACACACCCCGCACCGTGGTCGGCAGAAAGCTGATGTCCCACGACCAGAGCGCATTGGGGCGATCCGCTCTCAACCGCGGTACGGAGCGCGGTTCCTGCGGCAGCCGGGCACGCCCGCGGCGGTGGCACTGCCCTGCCTGGTGCAACACCCGATAAAAGCTGCCCTCTGAGCCGATGAACAACCCCTGGTCAGCCAGGGCCGGCACGATCTGTCCAGGCGGCAGCGAGGCGTACTCCGGCTGGTTGCAGGTGAGCAGGATCCGCTGGCGCTCCTCCTCACTCAGGCGGTGAACGACATGGCGGGGGCTGCCTTTACGGCGGTCCTCACCGTCCCCATCACCCAGGAAGGCACGCCGCCAGCGCTTGAGAGTGCGCAGGGAAATGCCGATCTCCCCGCAGGCAGCCCTGAGGGTGGCGCCGCTGGCATTGGCCTCACCGATCAGCTCGATCGCCTTCCGCCGGTGCGCGGCGCTGGTCAGCCTTCCGCGTCCTCCGAACAGAAGGCCTCCCACTTTTTTCGCAGCACCAGCAAGGCCGCTGCCTCCGCCAGGGCCTTCTCCTTGCGCTGCAGCTCCTTCTTGAGGGCCTTGATCTGCCGCTGGTCCTAGGCGCGGAGCTTCTCGAGCTCCTTCTGCTCGGCCATCGTCAGCACCGGCTTGGCGTTGGCATCCTGGGCCGCCTGCCGCCAGCGGCTCACCTGCTCAGGAAAGAGCCCCCGCTCGCGGCAGTAGGCGCCCAGCTCGGTGGCGTTCAACTCGGCCGTCTCCAGCACCACCGTGAACTTGTCGGCAGCGCTCCAGCCCTCTGGTTCCTTCTCGGATGCCTGCACCACCTCTCCCTGCAACCGCCACGTCTTCCTCCATTTGTAGAGGGTGATCACGTGGATGCCCAGCTCCTCTGAAATCCGGGCCACGCTCTGCCTCTGCGGCGGGCTCATCCGCCTCCTCACATCAGCCTTGACAGCCTCGCTGTAGCGACGCATTGGTCATCTCCTCAAGCCCCCGGGTGTACGGATGAGAGGGGTGACATCTTTCCTGAACCCGGGGGCCTCGGCACACTCGGTGCGACAGGGTCGTCGTGGCTCTGCGGAAGCACTACCGGGCTTCTGAACGCCATGCCCAGGCAGCAAGGTCGCCTTGATCGAGAAAGCCAAGCTCAGGCATCGCTGCGGGCAGCTCCACAGTCCCAGAGGCGCAGATCCTGGCCGATCGTTGGCCAACGCCAGGAAGAAGTACTTCCCGGCCGCCTTCAGCCCTCCAGGTGTGTATGCCCCTGGAGGCAGGTCAACAGGGAGCTGCCGCATGACCATGACCAACCGCTCACAAAGCCTGGAGCGATAAAGGGGTTAACGTCACGGCAGCGGATTCAATCCTGAAGAAGCGGCAGCGACGTTGGTCGTAAATCCCCTGAAAGGGACACTAGGTTGGCTTGGCATTCCAAAAGTTGCTTGTCGAGACTGACTAGGCTTACAAGGACTTGGATGCATTGCTCGAGGAATCCACAAACAAGCGGCCATCCAAATGCTTGATCGCTGGTGGACTCTCAAAGGAATCATAGATATATGTACCAAACAGGCCATGGGTTGCCTTGCATGCAAACTTGTTCACCAAGTGCTCAGGAGCTGTCTTGCGCCCATCAAGAAGCGGCAGAATCACCTCTTCGTAATACGTAGTTCTGCACAGATGGTTAATGTCGCTCCAGCCGAGTGTCTGCATCACATTAAAATGTGAAGCATTTGGGAGCAGGAACTGTAGTTGACTAAAAAATTCGGGGCGCTCTTGCTTTGCATCCCCTCTAGGGCCAGATGCGTCATAACCAGCCGGAATATTACGGCGCCAGTTAAAGCGCAAGTGTCGTATCCGAGGATGGGCCTCCATAGCGTCAATACATGTTCCTAGAGGAATGGCGCGGATGAACGGCAGATCATGCTGCATGATTAGAACGTATTTGCTCTTTACAAATGTCAAGGCATATTTGATTGTCCCAGAAAGGTGCCCCCACGAGGGTGCTCTCAATATCTTTGCACGGGCACGCCGAACACTTTTTGACTTTGATAGGTTGGCAAAGTAATCATCATATCGTTCTCCCACGTTGACAATATGACCCCACTTCTCTGGGTCTTCACACTCCATATCCAATGGAGGCATGGCGTCATGCGCGAGCAGAATACTGGTTCCCCGATCCAGTCCCAGATGTGACAACGAATCGATAACAGTTTCAATCAACGTAGTACTGGGATGGGATGGTATTGGACTACCCACGATGACAACTGTGACGGATCGTTTGTTCATTGTTTATATGGCAAAGATTCAGGAGGAGTGCGAGGGTTGCAGCAAGGCTGATACTAGATATGGCAGCTTGTGAGTTTTAATGTGCGGTGGCTAACCTGATTTGCAAGCCATTGGCTGTCGGGAGATCGATCTCTTCCCGTCTGTTTATCAGTGGCTTGGCTGCCCAGCCTTCTTACTTCGAGCAGACTATAAGACGCACGAAGGAGTTGTCTGAGTGTTCTTCTCGCAGCGCTTACAGATCCGAGATCTGCTGTGGCGATTAAATCGAGTCCAGCTCTGTCGGTGCCGCTTTCGATTGTCAATTCAAGTAAGACCTGGGGATGGTGGTCGATTCAAGAATTAGTTGCTGAAGGTCGAACTTGTCACCTCTGCGCGGGAACAGATATCCACCTCAGATTTAAGATGCACCCAATCCGCTTCTGCCAAATAACTGGCTGTCAATCATGTCTCCATGCAAAAGAGGGTTTCATACCGTTTACGGAGTCAGTGGCTCATGAGGCGGCTGCAGATTACCGGATAGACTCCTGTGAAAAATTGTTGAAACCGCTCCTGAGCCAAAGCCCCAATAGCAAAAACTATTCCTCCAGAGGGAAATATGACTTGCTTGGCTTGACTCCATATTTTGAGTATAAATGGTTCTTGGCAGCTTGCTCTCCTAGGACATATTGGGTATTGGCATCCTGCTGACCTCTCACTGTCTTGGTCGTGAAGCCTGCCCTATTGGCGACATATCCGTGTTTCCATTCGGGATGACTATGATGCTTAAACTTGTAGCCGTTCAGCACCATTTCCCTAAACCACCGATCTCCAGTATCCACAAAGAAGCTACTGCCAATGGGGGGGATCGTTCCATGTGGGATAACCTCTTTCCTATAAATATCTGCATCCACAAGACAGCAAAATTCATTGAGCCTGCATTCAGGCATTGGCAGAGGCTGATCTCGAGGCCAAAGGCCATTCTTGATGAGCTTAAACGATCGACCGGCCCCAAGCTTTGGGTGCCTAAGAATCATCCGCTTAACCTCAGAGTAGGCAGGCTTGCTATCAATGAACTCCTGAAAACTCAAGGGGGCGCAACGCTCCTCTTGAAAGGCCGGGCAATTCCAGCATTGTCCGATCTCTCCTATGCCAGCATAGTCTTTTAAGTGATGAAGGATTGGCAGAATTGGGCATGAGAAAAATTCTACATCGTTATGCAGTATAAGCATGGCAGCCTTGTCCGTAGACTCAAGGCCATATTGATACCGGACTGAGAGCCTGTAATCCGCATCCACGAGACAACGATCGTAATCCGTGCGATGTGCTGCAAGGAAATACTTCGGCTGATAAAATACAAGCTTTCTTCGAAGCGCGTCAGGGAGCAGAGACTCAAGCGCTGAGATAGAGAAGCCTTGGGGCTGCTGGGATTCGACTACGATGTAGATGCGATCAATAAGTTCACTGCTATGTGAAAAGAGGCTTAGCAGAGTTGCCGCAGTCTGGAAGGGCTTACCCCAAACAGTCATGCATGCATCGACCATAGTGGCTGGAGAAGCAGATGCAGTCATGGCGGGTTTTATACTGTAATGCTCATCCCGATATTAGTTGCGTTCAATCTTTGCGTCAAGCTCGGATTAGGCAGTGACTTCCTTGATTGCCTAGCCCTTAATCGATGACCTCGAACTAGGCACCTCCTTCGTCCATCCTGCAGCTGACTGGCTCTTATGGTCACAGAGATGCAACCATGATGGACTGGCTGCCTTCTCGCCAAGCAGGCGCAAAGGGGAGAAGACATATTATTATTGGTTATTGGCCTAAGGATTCTGGCGCCTCTGATGTTGCTCCAGCGGCTCGTCGCCTTGCCAACTGGTGGCCGAGTAGCAGCATTCCTCAGGATTGTTCTTGCCCTTCTTGCACAGCAATCCAGCATCGCACAGCCTGACGGCCAAGCCAGCGTCGCTGACACATTGATTCTATCCGCTTGGGCATAGGGGCTGGATTCATTGATAAATCTGCAGCAGGTCGCTTCTTCCGGTCAGTTGCACGATGTCATGAAAGAAGTCAACAACTCCATCAGACTTGTGATGAACCTCTCGCTCTTGCCGTTGGCCGTGGGGGGGGGGGGGGTGAGGACCTTTTATTCATTGCCTTCATTCGGAGTCTTCATTCGAATGGCTTTAGCATCCTACGCCTCTTGTCAGACTTGTTGAGTGAACCCTCTTGCTTTGCATCCCTCGGCGCTGAAATCCCTCGCCGTCGAGCCATGCCACTCCGCGGCTTAGGTGCTCAACTACGCCAAACAGCCTTCGCCGCGAAGATGATCTGGGAACATGGCTGACGGGTGGCCTCATCCACCGCCAGATTCAACGTCATCTGGCCCTCACCCGGTGAGCTTCCCTCCGTGGGTCATGGATCACCCGGGACAGCAGTCAAGTCTGCTCGCAGGATGCCGGCGATGGGATGGTGTACGTCGCTATCGACAACACCACATGCCCTGCATCGGTCAAGTGTTCGACAACGAGCAGATGGCCACGCCGGCTTGGTTCCTGGCCCATGCCGTCGGGTGGTCTTCAGACCTGGGCATCAACTTTCGCCTGATGCTTTCCGACATGCATCGTGGGCGTGCCCCTTCAGCCAACGGGCGCAGGACCTGACACGCATTGGGTTTCAAACCCATCAGCATCAAGGCATTGCAGCTCCGGACCACCATCAGGGACGAGCTTCCCCTCAGGACTCTCTTGGCTGGATGGGCCCACGTCATCGGCTAGCATCCACAGATGGCATGAAGGCAAGAGCTTATCTTTCCCGGATTGCAGGGTATCTATAAATGCCAGAGACGTAACAAGGCTCTCGCTTGTCCCAATTCCAGCCATGTCTTGCAGCGGTTGATTTCGCTCAATCAAATGGTGAGCAAACAGAGTCGGTTCGACGCAATCAACTCCATCTCCTGGCTGGCGGCACTTCGAGAACAGCTCGAGTCGATGAAGAGCAGTCGTCGTCGACGGCTTCGCTCTTTGGCACCCGCCGGTCTGGCCGCCTTCGCCCCATCTCTCGCTGAGCGACCACACACCCTCCTCGACCTGGCCAGCAACGACTACCTGGGGTTGAGTCGCCATCCCCAGGTCATCCTCGCCGCCCAGGCAGCTGCCGCCAGCGAGGGTGTGGGGGCAGGGGCCTCACGCCTGGTCACCGGCACCAGGCCGGTGCACAGCGCGCTGGAGAGCGCACTGGCCAGCTGGCTGGGACGGGAGCGGGCGCTGCTGTTCCCCAGCGGCTTCCAGGCCAATCTGGCCGCCGTTGCTGCCCTCGCCGATCGCCACAGCCTCGTGCTGGCCGACCGGCTGATCCACAACTCGCTCCTCACCGGCATTCGGGCCTGCGGTGCTGACCTCCGGCGCTTTCGCCACAACGATCTGGCCGACCTGGCCCGGAGGCTGGAGGCCGCCCGGCGCCGCCGCTCCGACCAGCGGTTGGTGGTGCTGAGCGAAAGCCTCTTCTCCATGGAGGGCACCAGCCCGGACGTGGCCGCCCTGGCAGAACTCTGCCACCGCCACGATGCGGCCCTTGTGCTCGATGAAGCCCATGCCCTCGGCATCCTGGGGCCGGAGGGTCGTGGGCTGGGCCACGGCCTCGACTCCATCGCGCTGATCAGCGGCACCTTCGGCAAGGCCTTCGGCAGTGGCGGGGCCTTTCTGGCCGGAGACGCCACGGTGATGGAGTGGCTGCTGCAGACCAGCGGCGCCTTCCGCTACACCACCGCCCTGGGGCCTCCCCTGGCGGCCGCGGCCCTGGCCGCCCTCGAACAGATCCAGGCCACCAACCCGGGGCCGGCCCTGCTGCAGCGGGCCCGGCGCTGGCGTGATGCCCTGGAGGCCGCAGGCTGGCCTCGGCCCCCCGGGGATGGGCCGATCCTGCCCCTGTTGATCGGAGCTGATGCCGAGGCCCTGGCCCTGCAGGAGCGGCTCGAAGCAGCGGGACTGCTCACCGTGGCGATCCGGCCGCCGACGGTGCCGGAGGGCACGGCGCGGCTGCGGCTGGTGCTGCGCCAGGATCTGCCCAGCGGCACCCTGCAGCGGTTGCTCGACGCCCTTGGAGCCGGCCCGTGCAGCTGATCGCCATGCACGGCTGGTGCGGCGATCATCGCAGCTGGGCCCCGTTCGAAGCCCAGGCCCGCGAGCGGGGCTGGGGCTGGCAGAGCCCCGATCGGGGTTATGGGCCCTGCCCGCCCCTGGCTCCCGCCTGGCCCGCTCAGGGAAGGCGGGTGGTGCTCGCCCATTCACTCGGGCCCCATCTACTCCCGGCGGAGCTGCTGCACCAGGCCGAAGCCGTGGTGCTGCTCGCCAGCTTCGGCCGCTTCGTGCCCCTGGGGCCGGGAGGCCGCCGGCTCAGGGCCGCCCTGGCCGGCATGGCGCGGGAACTCCAGGGCCCCAACCCGGAGGCGATGCTGCATGCCTTTCTCGAGAAGGCCGCCGAGCCCCAGCCGATCAGCCGGTTGCCCGCCACCATCCTCGAGGCTCCGCTGACCGCGGCCGGCCGCCAGCGCCTGCTGGAGGATCTGGCCCGGCTGGAGGCCACCAGCGGCCTGCCCTGTGGATTCCCATCCCAGGCCCCCTGCCTGATCGTGGAGGCCGAACGGGACCAGATCGTGCTGCCCCAGGCGCGGCAGCTGCTGCGTGAGGCCTTGCCGGAGGCCGATCGGCTCGAACTGCGCGGGATCGGCCATTGTCTGCTGGCGGACTCCCTGGTGGATCAGGTGATCGGGTGGATCGAACAGCTCTGAGCCAGCCCGAGCCCTTCAGCCAACGGGTGCGGCGCGGCTTTAACCGCCGTGCGGAGTCTTATGACCGGCACGCCCGGCTGCAACGGGCCATCGCCTGGCGCCTGGCCCGGCGGCTGCTGACGCTGCCCCTGCCGGTGGGGCCTGGGGCGGATCTGGGCGCCGGCACGGGCCTGGTGGGGCAGAGCCTGGTCCGGCAGGGCTGGCCCCACCACCTGCTCCAGCTGGATGCCAGCCCCGAGCTGCTGGCCCGCAATCCCCTGTCCGGCAGCCATGGCAGCCAGGTGTGGGATCTGAACCGCGGCCTACCGCCCGACCTGGCGGGTGCGGCGCTGCTCACCTCCAGCTTCGCCCTCCAGTGGCTGGAGGAGCCGCTGATGCGGCTGGAGCAGTGGTGCGGGGCCCTGGCTCCCGCCGGCTGGCTCGGGCTGGCGGTACCGACGGCGGGGAGCTTTCCGGAGTGGAGGGAGGCCGCATCCAGGGCCCAGGTGCCCTGCACCCTGCTGCCCCTGCCCGCAGCCGAGGCACTGGAGACCCGTGCCCAGACGCTGCTCGAGCTGAAGTGCTCGGAGCGGATGCGCTTCAGCCTGCCCTGCGCCGATGGCCGCACCTTCCTGGGCCAGCTCAAGGCGATCGGTGCCGGCAGCACCACCGCCGCTCCCCTCGCCCCGGGCCAGCTGCGGCGGCTGTTGCAGCATTGGCCCAGCTCCGGAGTGGCAACATGGGAGGTGATGCTGCTGGTGGGCCAGAAGCGCCCGTGAGCCCGGCGCCGGCCCTGCGGCTGGTGGTGTGCGGCACCGACACCGATGTGGGCAAGACCGTGGTGAGCGCATGGCTGGTGCAGGGTCTCGGGGCCCTGTACTGGAAACCGGTGCAGAGCGGGCTGGAGGGAGGCGGTGACCGGGGCCGGGTGCAGGCCCTGCTGGATCTGCCGGACGAGCGGCTGCTGCCCGAGGCCTACCGGTTTCAGGCCCCGGTCTCCCCCCACTGGGCGGCCGAGCAGGAGGGTGTGACGATCGAGCCCCACCGCCTGGAGATGCCGGCCGTGGCAGGTCCCCTGGTGGTGGAGACGGCCGGCGGCCTGCTGGTGCCCCTGCGCCGGGACTGGCTGCAGATCGATCAGCTGCAGCGCTGGGGGCTGCCCGTGGTGCTGGTGGCCCGCAGCGGGCTGGGAACCCTCAACCACACCCTGCTCTCCCTGGAGGCGCTGGCCCAGCGCCAGATCCCGGTGCTGGGCCTGATCCTCAACGGGCCTGCCCACGCGGACAACCCGCGGACCCTGCAGGAGCTGGGGCGCGTGCCTCTGCTGGGCCACCTGCCGCCACTCGAGCCCCTCACGGCCTCAGGGCTGGATCAGGAATGGCAGCGCCAGAACATCCTCCATAGATTGCGGAACTGAAACAGATCCCTGGTACCCGCGAGGCCACGCCATGGACCGGCGCAACACCCTGGTCAGCCTGGCCCTGGTTCTGCTCTGCGGCGGCATCCTGGTGGTGTTCACCGACGTGGAGCTCAAGGTCGTGCAGTGGGTGAACTGCGGCCCCCTGGCCAGTTCGGAGGCGCGCCGAGCACCGCTCTGTCAGTGATCGATCGGTCCGTGCGTGTGATGGTCACCCCTGCCATGGGTCAGGGGCCGGCAAGGATCGCCGCCTCCGCATCCGCTCGCGAGAGGCCGTAGGGGAACTGGCGCACACAGGCCTGGCCATCGGCGTGCCAGCTGACCCGCAGATCCTCCACCTCCAGTTCGATGCGGGCACTCCACTCCGGGCGGTGCAGATCCCAGAGACAGGGATCGGAAGGGCGCTGCACGGCGCCCAGCTGGCGCAACCAGGCCTCCAGCTCCGGCAGCGGGTGGTGGTACAGGGGCGTCTGGTCGGCCGGCAGATCAGGCATGCCCTTCAGGTTGTCAGGTCGGGTGGTCAGGTCGGTGGCCACCAACTGGGGGAACGGGCCAGCTCCATCCCCCGGGCAAGGGCCAGACCCACCCCGAGCACCAGGCTCAGGAGCAACGCCACCCCGAGCAGCAGGAGCGCCAGCCACTCCCCACCGGACAGGGCCCGCCTCACCGGCAGGGGGCGGGTGAGGGGGATCGGGCCCACCGGGCGGGGAACCGGGGCAGGGGCCACCCGGAGCAGCTCAGCGTCGTAGATCCGCCGGGCCTCCGGGTTGCTCAGCACGGCATAGGCCTGCTGGAGGCGCTGGAAGGCCTGGGCCGCTTCTGCAGCCGGCAGGGCCGTGGTATCGGGGTGGTAGCGCTTGCTGAGGCTGCGGAACGCCTGCCGCAGCTCCTCGGTGGTGGCCGAGCTGGGCAGCTGCAGCAACGCGTAATGGCTGAGGGCGGGGATGGGGGCGTCGCCAGACGGTGAGCCGGGGGGCAGCAACGGCAGAGGGGCCGGTCTGCGGGATCCTAGGAATCACATCCCCTCGATCTGCGGATGGCTGCCGCTTCCGGATCCGCGCTGCCGACCGTCGCCGATCGCGACGCCCTCTGGGAGGCGCTGGGCTGGCGGCCGGAGCCGGCCCAGGTGGAGCGCTTCGGCGCCCTGCAGCAGCAGCTGCGCGAGTGGAACGGCCGGCTGAACCTGACCCGTCTGGTGGAGGGCGATGACTACTGGATCGCCCAGGTGTTCGACAGCCTCTGGCCGCTGGTGCCGCTGCTCTCGGGGCCCCACCGCGACCAACCGCTCGAGCTGATCGACGTGGGGACCGGCTGTGGGGTGCCGGGGCTCGTGCTCGCCCTGGCCCTGCCCCAGGCCCGCCTGACCCTGGTGGACTCGGTGGGCCGCAAGGTGGAGGCCGTGCGGGCGATGGCGGCGGCCCTGGGCCTGGAGCAGCGCGTCTGCCTGCGCTGTGAACGGATCGAGCTCACCGGCCGCGCTCCGGAGTGCCGGGGCCGGTTCGACTGGGCGGTGGCCCGGGCGGTGGCCCGGGCCCCTGTGGTGGCCGAGTACCTCGTCCCGCTGCTGGCGCCCAGCGGCCGGGCCCTGCTCTACCGCGGCCAGTGGTCGGAGCAGGACCAGGCGGACCTGGAGCGGGCCTGCCACCAGCTGCGGGCGCGGATCGAGACCGTGCAGCGCCGTGAGCTCCCCGGAGAGCGGGGTCTGCGCCATGCGGTGTGTCTGGCCCCGACCGCCAGCTGTCCGGGCACCTACCCGCGGGCCGTGGGGATTCCGGCCAAAGTCCCCTTGGGCCAGGCGGTCTGATCCGCTGGGGAGAGGAGGCTCAGTCGGCGGAACTGAGGCGGCTCACGGTCTGCCCGCCCAGGCGATCCCGCAGCTGGCGCAGCACCGCCGGAATCCGCTCCCGCCAGGGACTCGCCGCCAGGGCCCCGAGCAGCTCCTGCTCACTGACCGTGTGGTCGAGGCCATCGGCGTTGGCCCCCGGGAACCAGTGGCCCCCCTGGCCCAGCAGTCCGTAGCGGGCCCTGGCAAAACTCTCGAGATCCCAGGCCTCCAGCAGGTTGTGCAACCACAGCAGCACCGGGAGGTTGATCTCCCCCGGGGCCTGGCTCCAGTCCGGCAGCCCCCGATCCCAGCTGGCCAGCCAGTCGGCGCCCAGGGCTTCGTGCCGGGCCTGCTCCAGTTGCTCCACCACGCCGGGGAGCAAGGCGTCGGCCTGATCCAGCAGGGCCACCGCCTCGAGATGGCGATCGAGATCCTGGGGCCCGGCCGCCCCCAAACTGATCGTGTGGACGCCCGGTGCGCTCAGGCAGAACAGATCGTTGAACACGATCGGGTGCAGGGGGGCGCACAGATCCAACAGCCGCTGGGATGGGCTGTGCAGGTGTCCGCCCTTGTCGGTGGGGCTGATCACGAAGACGCCCATGTCATGGGCCTGGGCCAGATCGATGGCGGGCCGGTTGTCCTGACGGATGAAATACCAGTGCAGGTTGATGTAGTCGAAGGCGTCGGTGGCGATGGCCGCCTGGATCAGCTCCAGGCTGGCGTGGGTGGAGAAGCCCACATGGCCGATCCGCCCCTCCCCCTGCCAGCGCCGCACCACCTCGAGGCAGCCCCCGGGCCGCAGGGTGTGCTCCAGGTGCTCCGGCAGGTTGATGCCATGGATGGAAAGCAGGTCAACCCGCTCCACCCCCAGGCGGCGGAAACTGCGGGCCAGCTCGGCTTCGAAGGCCTGGGCATCGGCCTGGGGGGGCACCTTGGTCTGGAGAATGCGCTGCGGATCGGGCAGCTCGGCCAGCAACCAGCCCAGCTGCCGCTCGGAACTGCCGTAGTGACGGGCCGTTTCGATGTGATGGAGGCCCGCAGCACGGGCCTTCTCGAGGGTCGCCCGCAGGTTGGCCTGGCTGGCCGCCGTGATCTGGTCAGCCGCCAGGTCGCTCCAGCTCTGCTGGAAACGCATGCCCCCCAGCGAGAGCACGGGCATGGGCAGCTCGGTGCGCCCGAAGCGGCGGGTGGGAATCATCGCCATCGCCTCAACAAGCCTCAGCCGGGATCCCGCCGGGGCAGGGTGCGCCGGATCCGGGCGGGATTGGGGAATCCCAGGGGCTGGATGTCCTGCTGGGAGAGCTGTTCGGCCAGGCCCGGCAGGTCCTCGTAGGCCACCCAGTGGATGCAGTCCACCGGACAGGTGTCGATGGCCTCCTGAATGGTGTCGGTGCTGTCGCCGTCCTGGCGGATGGCCCTGGAGCGCCCCCAGGTCTCCTCCACCAGGAAAGTGTTGCCCGCCACGTGGGCGCAGTAGCGACAGCCGATGCACACGGCCTCATCCACCCAGACCGCCTTCTGACGAAGGGCTCCACCCAGCAGGGGCTCGAGGCCGCTGGGCTGGCCCTGGGAATGGGTCGGCGCTGCCGTGAAGGCCAGGGCCGGGTCCGCGATCGGGGGCTGGGGGGGAGGCAGGCTCACCCTCAGGCCCAGCGGGTCACCACCAGCTCGATGCTGCCATCGGCATGGCTGGTCTGCTCGCTGACCTGAAAGCCCTCATCCGCCGTGGCGGCCAGGATGCTGCGCAGGGCGTAGCGCTGGTTCAGCTGGGCGAGGAAGCGCTCCACGGGCACCGGCTGCTTCCAGAGATCGAGGTCGGTGACGAGCTCGTAGCAACCGCTGGAGGGGTTGAGCCGGAAGCCGATGTCGGCACCGTTGATCTGGCTGATCGCCAGATCCGCCAGCTCCGTCTGCCCCCGATAGCCACGAACCGGCCGCTCGCCATCGGCGGGGGCATGGCCGAGGTCGATGAGAGCAGCAAGCAGAGCCTCCCGGTCGCGGAGCTCGGTCTTCAGGGTGCTGAAGTGGGACATGGTCTCGAGGAGGCTGGGACTCAGGAAAGCTGGGTGGTCTGGGCTTCGGGCTGGTGCTGGGGCGTGACCTGGTAGGCCTCAGCCGTGCTGAGACGCTGCTGGACAGCCCCAAGGCGGGCTTCGATGCCCTCGGTGAGCCGCTCGCAGCCCTGCCCCTGCACCCCCTCCACCAGCTCTTCGACCCGGCCATCGGGCCGGATGCGGAAGCGGATGGATTGCTGTGCCATCCCAGAGCGGCGCGCAGTGGGCGGATGCTAACCGCGATTGCCGATCGCTGGGATCAGGCCAGCAGGCCTTCGTCCACCAGGGTCTGGAGGCGCTCGAGCACCTCGGGCTGCTCCAGCTGCTCCAGGGCCAGCCTCGCTTCGTCCCGCACCCCCGACTCGGCGTCGTGGAGCATGGTCTGGAGCAGGGCCTCCACCACCTCCTGCTGGCGGGGCTCGACCAGGTCGGCGTAGAGTCGTCCGAGCCCCCAGGCGCTGTTGCTGCGCACCGCCGGCTCGCTGTCGATGCGCAGGCTGAGCAGCAGCTGGGCGGCGGCCGGGTCGGCCTTGGCCGGGCCCGTGCCGCCGGCATCGGCCAGGGAACTGGCGGCCCAGAGCCGCACGGCCGCGATGTCCACCTGCAGGGCCCGGATCAGGGGATTGAGCACGGGAGCCTCCGGGTAGTTGCCCAGGCTCCAGGCCACCGCCTTGCGCACATAGCCGTTGTCATCCCCGGCGAGGAGGGCCAGCAGGGGCTCCACCGCCTGGGGGCTGGGGTTGCGGCCCAGGGCATAGACCGAACTCATCCGCAGGATCGGACAGCTGGCGGCCAGCAGGGGCAGCAGCAGAGGCACGGCCCGCGGGTCCCGGTGCTCGCAGAAGATCCGCAGCCCCTGCATGCGCTGGTCGTGGTCTCCGGCCAGCAGGGTCAGCCCAAGATCACACTCCGCCGCCACGTCGGCACTGGCGGGCTCTCCGCCCTCGAGTTCATCGAGCGGGTCGCCCAGCAGCTCCTGGGCCAGCTCCTGGGCCAGCACCTCCGGGTCGAGGTAGAGCTCCTGCGGACTCTGGCTGAAGGGTCCATCGGGAGGCGCCTGCTCGGCTGGCGCCGGCTCAGGGGGCCAAGAATCGGATGGGAGGGGACTCACGGAAGCTGCTCAGCCCATCGGAGCGGGAGCCGCCATGTCTCCCGGGAGCCAGATCCGGGCACTGACTGCGAACAAGGCCAGAGCGAACAACAGCACAATCGCAGCCGGCAGCAGGAAGGAGCGGAAGAATTGCACGGGGGGAGCTGGCCGTTCGCCGCGGCCATCATCACCCCTGCGGGGTCAGGCCCAGCAGCCGTCGCAGGCCGCCCTGAATCCGGGCGCGCTGGCGCAGGGCGAGCACCCCCAGCACCGCCACCACCAGGCCGCCCCAGCCCCAGACGGGGAGCTTCAGCAGGAAGCCACCCAGCCCGAGCAGGGCACCGAACAGCACCGCACAACTGCAGATCAGCTGGCTGATCAGGTCCAGCAGGGTCTCCTCGGGCTCCACGCCCGTGCGCTGGCGCCAGTGGCGCCAGCCGGGGCCGGCGGGGCGGACCTGGCGCACGAAGTGCTCGAGCACCTCGGGAGATTCCGGGGGGGTGGCGAGCATGGCGAGGATCCAGATCAGGGCCGTGATCCCGGTGGTGATCAGCAGCCGCTCGCCGTAGTCGTCGACGCGCAGCAGGGGCACCACCGAGGTGGCCAGGCCCACCAGGAAGCCCCCCACCATCGCCGCCAGCTCGGCGGCCGCATTGATCCGCCACCAGAACCAGCGCAGCACCAGCACCACCCCGGGGCCGGTGCCGATCGCGATCACCAGGCGAAACACCGTGCCGATGCTGTTGCTCAGCAGGGCCGTGATCACCCCAAGCACCACCAGCAGCACCGAGGCCAGCTGGCCGATCAGCAGCAACTCCCGCTCGGAGGCCGACGGTCGCATGAACCGCTGGTAGAGATCCACCGTGAGGTAGCTCGCCCCCCAGTTCACCGCGGTGCTCACGGTGCTCATGAACGCGGCCACCAGCGACACCACCACCAGCCCCAGGGCCACCGGTGGCAGCAGACGGACGGCCAGCAGGGGATAGCTCTGTTCCCAGTCGGTCTGCTCGGGCAGCAGCACCACGGCGGCCAGGGCCACCAGGATCCAGGGCCAGCTGCGCAGCAGGTAGTTCACCCCGAGAAACACCCAGCTGGCCACGCGGGCCTCCCGCTCGTTGCGGGTGGCCAGCAGACGCTGGATGAATTCGCCGCCCCCGTCGCTGCGGCGGAAGCTCCACCACTGCAGGGCGATGTAGGCGCTGAAGGTCGCCACCGAGATGCCGGCCCCTTCGATCCACTGCAGGCGACCGTCCTGGAGATGCCAGGGCACCAGGGAGAGCAGTTCGGGCCGATCCAGGGCCCGCAGGCTCTCAAGCATGGCGTCCATCCCCCCGGCAGCCTGCACCGCCACCACGGCGACGGCCGTGGCGCCCATCAGGGCGAGCACCAGCTGCACCATGTCGGTCACTACCACGGCCCAGAGCCCCCCCGCCGCCGTGTACACGAGCACGAGCACGCCCACGATCGCCAGCAGCGTGAGGCGGGCCCGGGGGGTGGGGGCCAGGCCCAGGGCCTCGCTCACCTTGGCCATGGCGAGGAAGGCGTAGCCGATGCCGATGCAGTTGATCGGCAGGGCGAAGAGGAACGCCTTGATGCCCCGCAGCCAGGCCGCGGTGGCCCCGCCGTAGCGGAGCTCCGTGAAGGCGGCATCCGTGAGCACACCGCTGCGGCGCCAGAGGGGGGCGAAGACCACCGCCATGGCCACGTGGGCCACACCGAAACTCCACCACTCCCAGTTCCCCGCCAGACCGCGGACCCCCACCAGCCCGGCCACGTAGAGGGGCGTGTCGACCGAGAAGGTGGTGGCGGCCATGGAGGCGCCGGCCAGCCAGCCCTTCAGCTGGCGGCCGGCCACGAAGTAATCCGCCTGGTCCCGGTTGCGGCGGGCGAGCCAGAGACCGAGCACCAGGCTGGCCACCAGGTAGCCGATCAGGATCAGCCAGTCGATCGTCGCCAACGCCCTCGCCTCCGGTGGGCGCAGTATGAAGGCGTGGTCCGATGCCGGCCGACCAGACCTGCCCGATGCAGAACAGCTTCTTCGCCGACTCCCTCGACCAGGACACGGTGCGCCGCCGGATCCTGGGCCTGGAGCGGGGGCTGGTGGGCTTCTACAGCATCGGTCTGTACCCCGCTTCCCTGGCCTACAACAGCGCCATGCACGGCGGCGGTGATCGCCTGATGCTGGCCCCGCGGCCGGGGCGAAGCCTGTTCGGGGCCTTCTCGGCGCGGGATCTCTCCGGCATGGACCCGGCCCACGTGGCCACCATGGAGCGGATGCTGCGGCACGAGCGGAATGGGCGCCTGCAGGAGAACACCCTGCGGGACCTGATCGAGCACTGTGATCTGGTGGTGCTGAGCGCCAACAGCAACCACATCGAGCAGGACCTGCTCGAGGCCTGCGACCTGCGGCGGGAACTGGATCGCGAGCAGGTGGTGCTGGCCTGCCTGGCCGGTTCGTT
Organism: Aphanothece microscopica RSMan92; assembly: GCF_046613545.2. Taxonomy (NCBI): domain Bacteria; kingdom Bacillati; phylum Cyanobacteriota; class Cyanophyceae; order Chroococcales; family Aphanothecaceae; genus Aphanothece; species Aphanothece microscopica. Next base: position 34,511 of record NZ_JBKKKY020000023.1, read on the forward strand.
CAGCCACGATCCGCTCCGGAACGATTCCTACGTGCTGTGCGAACGCCAGCCGAATCTGGCCTTCTTCTCCGGCTTCCACCGGCACGGTGCCCTGCGGGATCCGGTCGACAGCTTCACCGCCAACTTCTGCCATCCGAATGCCATCACCGCCCTGCTCGGGGCCAGGCTGCTGGATCGGCTATCGCCAAACATCCAGGTGTCGCCCGGCGTTCACAACGTGGAGGCCCAGTACATCAAGGCCGCCAAGAACATCTCCTCGATCTTTGCGGGCTTCGGCTACGGCTACCACGCCGAGAACACCGGCATCCTGCCGACCCTGCTGACGCTGCTGCTCGACCAGTGCCTGGATCAGGCGTCGTCCGTGTCGATGCGCCGCCGGGACCGGCAGCGGCTCTACGGCCGCCAGCCCTTCCCGCTCACTGAGCTGGGTTACGGCGTGCAGCGAATCGAGGCCACCCTCAGCCGCGGCGGCGACATGGAGAAGGTGCGGGACCACACTTTCACCCAGCTGACGGCGATGGTGGCCGATGTGCGCGGCAGCATGATGCTGCCGGTGTTCGGCAAGCCGACCCGCAACTTCCAGGCCGGCCAGATCCTGGCCGAGGGCATGCGCACGCTGGGGCGCTGCCCCCACGACGTGGATGAGTTCGAGCAGTGGTGTGAACAGGCGGGGGTGAAGAAGGGTGGCCTCGAAGGCCTCAAGGCGCTGCGCTTCTGGCCCCAGATCCTGATCAACTATGGCCTCCAGGTGCACGACGCCTCGATGGTGAACCTGCTGTACATGGCGATCTTCGGCAAGAGCGACACCAAGGCCATCGCCTTCCGGGTGATGACCGAGAGCCGCGAACTCTCGAACTACTGCCAGGAATCGGTGCGGCCCTCCCACAGCCGGCGCTATTCCGAGGCGCTGCAGAGCCTGGAGCGTCCAGAGTCGCTGGATCTGCTGGCCAACGCCGTGATTGCGGACAATGCCCGCCGGGCGATTCCTGATGACACCAACCAGGACGACGGTGGCGCCAGTGAAGACACGCCAGCCTATTTAAGAGCCATGAATGTGATCGAGAATGTGTGGTGAGCGGCTTGCAGAGAGAAACCAACGCCCCATTTACAGCGACCCACGCCTTCTGCCATGGTAAGATGTGACAATAAAGATTGTTACGCATGCTCCGCTGGTCCTCAGCCCAGCCCCTTCCGGCGCACCTGGAAGAACTGCTCGAGCAGATCGGGGCACTGCGCGACAACTGGTTCAGCAGGGAATCGGGATGTGTGCTGGTTTACATGCCGCCCCATTGGCTGATCAGCACGGGGCGCCTGCCCCATGCCGCCATCCTGGCGAGTTACCAGCTCACCCTGGATGCCACAGGAATCAACCAAGCGAGTGCGGTGAATGGCGAGAGGCTGCTCAGCTGCAGTGCCGATCAGTTGGCTGGCTGGCAAGGTGATGGCCCGCTGCCGGGATCCGCTCCCCTGGCCGCCCCACCACCCCTTGTGGGGGCGATGACAGCCTTGATCCTCGAGACCGAGCCAAAGCTCGCTGAGCTCTATCACAAGCTCGAACGAGCCTCCACTCATGGAATTTGCGAGGCCGATCCCCCTTACACCGCGCTCTTACGCGGTTATTCCGCCACTACTCTTGTACAGAACTGGAATCAATTGATTCGGGCCAGCGAAAGCAGCAAGCGCAAGACTGCACCCTTAGCGCAACAGGATCTCGATCGGGAGCGGGAGACGATCCAGCGCCACATACAAGTCTTAAACCATGAGCGGGTGATACTCCAACGCCGCATGGATTCACAAAGCATGAAGATCAGCTGGTTGCGCAGCATGAATGAACAGTGCCTACTTCTGCTCCGCGACCATGCCCAGCTGTCCAGGCGAATCCGGGGTCTGACGAGTCGGCTCTTGCACGCCACAGCACAGAGTGAAAGCCTGCCGGCGCAGGACGGTTGACCGCATGATCCCGTCCGAGCCTGTATCCAACAGCCTGACGATTCAACTCGTCTGCATCGGTGACGCACCGGGAGTTGCAGCCAGCCTGGAGAGTCTCATCCTGGCCCAGGCCAAGGCGGGCCTGCAGACCGAGATTCAGATCGTGGCCTGGCGGTTGAGCGCTGCGGGTGTGGCCTCCATCACGGCCTGTACGGCCGAGGTCCCGACCCTGAGCTGGTGGGAGGGCGACGCCAGCACTGAAGTGGCCGCGCTCAAGCAGGCCACTGCCAGCGCCCAGGGCAGCTGGATCTGGTGGCTGGAAGCCGGAGACCTGCTGCAACCCAAAGCGCTGCGAAAGTGGAGCCACACCGTGGCCCACCACCCCGAGGCCCTGATGGTGGTCGGCGATGGCGAACATCTCGATCGATCCGGCCGTGCACTCAAGCGCCACGGCGCCTTGGCCGCCTCGACCGGGCTTCGAACGGTGGTCGAAGCAGGCCTCTACTGCCCAGGGGCCGTGAGCTGGCGACGGGCACTCGAACTCCACAGCCCATCCCCACCTCAGCATCTGCCGCATTGTCACCGCGACGCGTGGCTGTTGGAGGTGCTGCGGCAATGTCCAGAACGTGTGGTGGTGACCCCCGAGCTTTGGGTTCGGACCCGCCAACACAGCGACTGGCAAGGTGCTGGGCGTTGTCGTCAACGAGCCCTGGAGTTCTGTTCCCAACTACGCGGGATCTGGGCAGAGGTCCCCCTGACTCCCCTGAACGAGTACGGGTTCCAGCTCTCCAACAACCTCGCCACACCACCCAGCGGGAAGACCATTTTCGAGGAGCTCGAATGGGTACTGGAGGAGACAAAGCCCCTGTTGGGCGTTGAGGGCTCAACTCGGCTGGCCCAGGACTGGAGCCTTGATGCGCTGAAACGTCCCTGGGAGGAACGGCTGGATCAGGCCTTGGTCGAAGGAGGCCTGGCTTCCGTCTGGAGCGTGACGTTGGTCCTTGACATGTTGTATCCAGACCTCAAGGAGCTCCCCCACCACGGCCTGTGGGGATTGCGACGTCTGGCGGACTTGGTCGTACGGGCCTGGTGGCCACGGCTTCGGCTGCTGCGGCAGGACACGCAGCTGGTGAGGATACTCAACAGGCCTGTGCATGGGCTGCCGCTGATCGCGGTGCTGCACTGGTTGCTTGAACCGGAGCTGCAGCATGCATTTCATCTGGCTCAGGAACTCGATTCCTTTCGTTCCTGGTGGCGGGAGCGAGCCAGGGATGTGTTGCCCCAGATGAGCTTCAACGAAGCCGGGGAGATTGAGGCCGAAGCCATGCCCGAGGACGCAAGGGTTCCGCGGCAACAGCGTCCCTTCGGGGTGAACCTGATCGGCCACGCCTTCGAGGTGTTCGGCATCGGAGAGGATATACGAATGGCCGCCCTGGCCCTGGAGAGCGCGGAGGTGCCCTTCTGCGTTGTGAACGTGCCGGCCAACAACGGCGCCCCGGCCACCGACCGCAATCTTCAGCCCTATGCCGTTGCGAAGAGGGAGCCGGGACCTTACCGGTTCAACCTGGTATGCCTGGCTGCGCCAAGCCATGCGGCCTGGATTGCCCGGGAGGGCATGGCCCAACAGCGGGGGCGAACCACCATCGTGGCCTGGCCCTGGGAAACCGAAACATGGCCGAAGGCCTGGGAGTGCGTGATTCCGCTGGCCGATGCCTTCTGGCCGTCCACCACCTTCACGGCCACGGCCCTGGAACCCTTCAGTGACCCTGATGAACGGCCGTTGCAGGTGATGCCGATGGCCGTACACATCGATCATCCGGAACAGTACCGACAACCCGGGCGCCGCCTCGGCACCCGCCAGCGCTGGGGCCTGGATCCCGAGGCGCGTCTGGTGCTGTTCGTCTTCGATGTGAAGTCCTCACTGGCCCGCAAAAATCCCAGGGCAGCGATCGCGGCCTTCCAGCGAGCCTTTCCTCCTGGGGGACCTGAGAAGGTTCAACTGGTGATCAAAGCACTACGGCCCATGACGGTGAACGAAACCTGGGAGCAGCTCCAGCAGCAAGCCTCGCTGGATCCACGGCTGAAGATCATCGAGGCCGACCTTGAGCGCTATGAGCTGTTGTCGCTGATCGGGGCCTGCGATGTGTTTCTATCGCTGCATCGCAGCGAGGGATTCGGGAGGGGGATTGCGGAAGCCGCGCTGCTGGGGCTTCAGGTGGTGGCCAGCGACTTCGGCGGGAACCGGGACTTCTGCGAAGGACCGAACTATCATCTGGTGCCCTGCAGCCCGTGGACCATTCCAGCTGGGGCCTATCCGGCTGCGGAAGGGCACCTCTGGGGGGATCCTGATGCAGGAGCTGCAGCAGAACAACTGCGCATCGCCATTCAAGCCAATCATCAGACTTTAGATAGCACGACAGCTCAATTCACTGCAAACACGACAGGACGTCGCTATCACCGTTGGCTGGCCATGGAATCTATGGGTTGCAGAAATATTAGGTGACTTCCCTTTATCTGTCCAGGCCCTATCACAGTGGGTGGTCGTGGTCATGTGGCAGCGCCGAAGGGTCTGAGAGATGAACTCCCAGCATGTGTTGCTCCGGGTGAACGCCGGTGCCGGGTAGAAGCTGGTGGGCTCCTCCAGCACTGCCACCACATCCTTGGCTTTGCTGCGCCTGCCCACCTGGATGGCCAAGCAGAGGCGGCTGTACTCGTCGATAGCCTTCAGGAACTTGGGTCTGTCGCCGTCGGCTGTGGCGTAGAAATGGAAGTCCATGGCCCATACCAAATGGGAATACTCGGCCCGGTTACGCCGCACCAAGCCATCCGCGCACCGTGCGCGCCTCTGCTTTCTCGGACCCGGCCGTTGCAGGCCATTACCCCGCCAGAGCCGCTGCACCCGCTTGTGGTTCACCATTCAGCCCTCCCGTCGCAGCAGCCGATGGGCCATTCGGCGACCCCAGCGGATTTGATCTGCGGCGATCTCCCGAAGCCGATGCAGGAGCTTGGCCTCCTCGATCGAGACAACCTTATCGTTGTTGCGTTTCGTGCTGCGGTGCTGGCCCACCACCCGGCAGACCAGGCGCTCAGAGGCCCGGTAACGCTCCTGCAGGACCTTGACAGCCTTTCGGCGCCGTTCCGGGCTCAGAAGTTTCCCTTCGTACCGAAAGGTGCACTTCTCAGCGCGACAAGGTCCTACTGCTGCGCAGAAGCCTGCGGCTAGGAGCCTGTCGCACGTTGCGCCGAGGGCAGAGCGCCAGCATTGAGCGCTGGCGATGTCGGAATGCCCGCCCACGGCCCTGGCGACATCAACCACGCCCTCAACCTGTTGCCACTGATGCCATGAACAGCTTGAGCAGGTTGTGGTTGGTGGCCATCAGGGCCCATTCCCCGTTCACCTTTACCAGGCCTCGTAACCGGAAGCGATCCAGGCGCCTGGCACCTTTGATCTGACCGAACACGGGCTCCACGATCGTCTACTCCTTCGGAGAAGCTTTCGCCTAGCGCAGGGGGTAGATCGCCTGGCCGGCCTGAGAGCGCAGTTTTCGGTCCATCCGCCCTCGGGCATCCAGATCCCGGGGCGCAGGACCCCGTGAAGGCCTGGGCCGCTGGCCGTGCTGCTGACGGCTGGTGGAGATGTAAGCGTTGAGCTGCTTGTCCTCGCAGGCTTTCAGGTTGGCGGTGCTGCAGTAACCGGCATCTGCGATCAAGGCATCCGGCCGCTGGCCGGTATTGGCCTCGATCCGCTCCAGCATGGGCAGCAGGTGCACCGCATCACTGGCCTGGTTGCTGACGCCGATGGCCACGATCACCTGGTGGTCGCCATCGACGGCGGCCTGAGCGTTGTACCCCTGGATCCAGCCGTCCGCTCCCTTGAGAATGTGGCTGTCGGGGTCGGTGAAATTCCGCTGCGCGGTGGGCTTGGGGTTTCCGATTGCATCGGTGGGGAGCGTGCGCTGCGGCATCGTCAAGGGATCGGTACCGGCAGCGGCGGCAACGGTGCTGAGATCCAGGCCCGCGGCCTCGGCCTTCTCAATCGCCAGCTTCTGGGCGTCATCCGCTCGCTTGCGCGCACCACGGCTGCGACGTGATGCCCGCTTGCTGCGCTGCTCATCGCCACTGGCCTCGGCCTCGACTGCCTCCTGCTCCGCAGCGTCGGCCTGGT
>NZ_JBKKKY020000024.1:0-39271 GCF_046613545.2 Aphanothece microscopica RSMan92
CCGATCCCGAGCTTCTCGAGCAGGCCGGTGCCCAGCTGCTTGAGCTTCTCCTCGGCTCCCTCGTAGACGATGATCCGATCGGGCCCGCTGCTGACGATCTCCTCCACGGCCAGCTCCCAGGTGCTGAGCACCCCTTCCCCCAGCAGGGGCACCCCCAGGGCACCGAGCACCAGGGTGGTGAGTTCGCCCGTCTCGATGTCGAAGCTGAATCCCAGCACCTTGCCCAGCTGTTCTCCTGACTCGGAGATCACCTGGCAGTTGATCACCTTGCTGTAGCGCTCGGGGGTGAACCCCTCGGCGAGGGAATCGGCCGAATCCACCAGGATCACGTCCCCCACCTGGCGGATCCGGTCCAGGGGCATCCAGCGGGGCAGCCCCGGCAGGAAGCGGGTGAAGGGGTTGTCCCGCAGCCCGAGGGCGATCACCTCGCGCCGGTCGATGTCCACCACCACTTCGCCCACGACGCCGAGGCGGCGGCCGGTGTCCCGGGTGATCACCTGGGTACCCATCAACTCCGAGCGCAGCCAGAGGCGGTCGCTGGGGGTGGCGGCCGGGTCGCTGCCGGGCGGCGGGGTCGTCGTCATCGGCGCATTCTCACCCAGCGCACGGTCAGGCCGCCGGCGGCAGGCCCACCACCTGGGTGTGGGCACCGCGGGCCTGGGTGACGCCGATGGTGCGCGTGGCCGCGGCGATCATCGGCCGGCGGTGGCTCACCACCATGAACTGGGCCTGGTAAGCCTGCCGGGCGATCAGGCCGGCCAGCCGTTCCACGTTCACCCCGTCGAGGAAGCTGTCCACCTCGTCGAGGGCGTAGAAGGGCGAGGGCCGGAAGCGCTGCAGGGCGAACAGGAAGCTGAGCGCCGTGAGCGACTTCTCTCCGCCGCTCATGGCGGCCAGGCGCCGGACCGCCTTGCCCTTGGGGTGGGCCACCAGGGTGAGGCCCCCGTCCAGGGGAGCTTCGGGGTTCTCCAGCTGCAGGTGGCCCTCCCCGTCGGAGAGCTCGGCGAAGATCTCGCGGAAGTGGCCGTCGACGGCGGCGAAGGCCTCCAGGAAGGCCTCCTGGCGCAGGGTGCCGACCGTCTCGATGCGCAGCAGCAGTTCCTCGCGCTCCTTGCTGAGCACCTCCAGGCGCTCCTCCAGCTCGCTGAGGCGGGCTTCGAGCTGGGCCAGCTCCTCGAGGGCCAGCATGTTCACCGGTTCGAGGGCCTCCATCCGGCTCTGCAGACGCCGCAGCTCCTCCTCCAGGACCTCCAGGCCGTTGTCGCGCACCTCCTGGGGGATCTCGGGCAGGGGATCGGGCAGGTCCCGCTCGAGCTGCTCCAGCCGCAGCTGCCCGCTGCGCTGCTGCTCGGCCAGAGCCTGGAGTTCCTCCCCGAGCCGCTGCAGTTCCCACTGGCGCTGCTGCAGGGCCTGGCGCTGGGCCGCCAGCTGGGCTTCGGCGGCATCGCGGGCCCGGCGGCGCTCGCCGAAGCGGGTCTGCAGTTCGCTCTGCTGACTCTCCAGGGCGCTGCGGCGCTGCTGGTCGGCCTGCTGGCGTTCCTTCCACTGGGCCCGCTCAGCGACCAGGGCATTCACGGCGGCGATCAGCCGCTGTTCGTCGGCGGCGAGGGCCTCGAGCTGGTGGCGCAGCCGCTCTCCCGCCAGGGCCCGTTCCCGCCGGGCGGCCAGCAGGGCGTCACGGCCCTGGCGGGCCTCGGCCAGCGCCCGGTCGGCGGCCTCCAGCTCGGCCTGCAGCCCCTGCCAGCGGGCGGCATCGCCGGAGGCCTCCGTCTCGGCTTCGGCCTGGTGCAGGGCCGCCAGATCCCGCTGCAGAGGATCCAGCCGCCGGTCGAGGTCCTCGAGCTGGAGCTGGTCCTGGGCCAGGCTCTCCTGCAGCTGGCCCAGGCGGGCGGTCAGCTGCTGCTGGCGCTGCAGCTGGGGCGCCAGGGAGCGCTGGGTGCTGCTCCGTTCGGCTTCCAGCGCCGCCTGGCGGTGCTGCAGCTGCTGCAGGCTGGGCCGCAGCTCCTCGAGCTGCCGCGCCACCTCCGCCTCGCGCCGCTGGCAGGCCACCAGGCTCTCTCCCAGTTCCAGCAGCCGGCGGCGCAGCGGCTCGGCCTCGTCACCATCCTGGCTGCGGCCGAAGCTGAGCTGGCTGCCGCGCTGGTGCAGGCTGCCCCCGGTCATGGCCCCGCTCTTCTCGAGCAGCTCTCCATCGAGGGTCACGGCCCGGCAGCGGCCCAGCTCCCGGCGGGCGCTGGCCAGGTCGACAAAGACCAGGGTGTCGCCGAAGACGTAGCGGAACACCTCGGCGTAGACGGGTTCGTGCCGCACCAGCTCCACGGCCCGCGCCACCAGGCCATCCCGGCTGCGGCCATCCCCCCGGCCGAGCGCACCGCCGTCGGCCGTCGGCCCCCGCTGCAGGGCGGCGCCGCCGCTGGAGCCCGCGCTTCCACCTCCGCGGATCTTGTTGAGGGGCAGGAAGGTGAGGCGTCCGGCCCGGCGTTGCTTGAGCAGCTCGATGGCGCGGGCGGCGATCCGGTCGTCGTCGACCACGACCTGAGCCAGCCGCGCCCCTGCCGCCACTTCCAGGGCCGTGCGGTGGCGGTCCTCCACCTCACCCAGCTGGGCGACCGGGCCGTGGATGCCCTCGAGACCGGCCTCCAGCAGCATGCGCAGGGCCCCGGTGCCGCGGCTCTCCTGGAGGGTCTCACGACGGCTGTCGAGCCGGGCGATCTCCCGTTCGAGCTGGGTCTGCTCCTGCTCGAGGCGCTGGCGGGTGCGCTGGTGCAGCGCCAGCGCCTCGGCCAGCTCCTGGACCCGCTGCTGGTGGTCGCGGGTCGTGGTCTGCAGCTCCTGCCACTCACCATCCGCCTGGGTGAGCTGCTGCTGGACGCTGGCCTGGCTGGCGCTTTCCTGCTGATGTTCGGCGGTCAGCTCGGCCAGCCTGGCCTGGTTCTGGCGCAGCCGCTCGCTGAGCTGCTGGCGCTGGGCTTCCAGGGGGCCGATGGTGGCGCCGAGCTGCTGGCGTTGCTGGCTGCGCTGTTTCTGTTCCTCCAGCCAGCTGCCCGAGCGTCCGGCCACCTCGCCCAAACGGCGCCGGGACAGTTCCACGGCGGCTTCGGCGGAACGGCAGGTCGCTTCGGCGGCCTCGAGTTCGCCCTGGTCGCTGGCGGCCTCCAGCTGCTGGGTCTGCAGCCGCAGCTCCGTCTGGCTGCGGGCGAGTTCCTGGCGCTGGCGCTGGAGGTCTTCCGCCTGCTGCTGGTGTTTCTCGGCCTGGCGGGCCAGTTCCCGGCCGCTGGCCTCGAGGCCGGCCAGTTCGGCCTGGACGGCCAGCAACTGGTCCTCGCCCAGTTCCTTCACTTCGGCCTGCAGCTGCTCCAGCGCCGAGGTGGCCCCCTGCAGGGCCACCTCGGCGGCGGCGATGGCCTCCCGCTCATCGTGCTGCTGGCGGCCGAGGGCCTGCTGGCGGCTGATCAGGGCCGCCAGGCCTGCCTGGGCGGCCTCGAAGGCCAGCACCTGCTCCTGCAGCCGGCCCTCGTGCAGCCGTTGCCGCAGGGCCTGGTAAGTGCGGGCCTTGGCGCAGTCGCGTTCCAGCTTCTGGCGGCTGGCCAGCAGCTCCTGCTGCACGATCGCGCAGCGTTCCTGGCGGTCCTGGACATCCTCGAGCTTGCCGCGGGTCTGCTCGATGCGGCTGTCGAAGAGGGCCACCCCGGCCAGTTCGTCGATGATGCCGCGCCGGTCGCGGGCGCTCATCGAGACGATGCGGGTGACATCTCCCTGCATCACCACGTTGCTGCCTTCGGGGTCCACCCGCAGGCGTCGCAGCTGGGTCTGCAGCTGCTGCAGGTTGCACGGGTGTCCGTCGGCGCTGAAGCTGCTGGCGTAGGTCCCCCCCGGAGCCACCCGTAGGCGGCGGCTCACGGTCCAGCTGGTCTGGCCCGGCCGGATCCAGGGCCCTTCCTCGGGGGCCTCGAGCCCGGTCTCGGCTTCGTCGGGTTCCCAGTCGCTGAGGTCGAAGCGCACGCTCACCGAGGTCTCGGCGGCCCGTCCCGCCTTGAGCATGGCGCTGTTGATCAGATCCGGCAGGCGGTCGGCGCGCATGCCACGGCTGCTGGCCAGACCCAGGCAGAACAGCACCGCATCGAGGATGTTGCTCTTGCCGGAGCCATTGGGCCCGGTCACCACCGTGAAGCCTTCCTCGAGCGGGATGGTGATCGTTCCGCCGAACGACTTGAAGTGGGTGAGCCCGACCTGATTGATGTGAACCAACAGGCCCGTCCGCCGAGCAGCTGAAATGTAGCGGAGGGTTTGCGTTGCTCAACCCCATCCCTAGGTTGAAGCCATCAGCTGTCAGTGCGAGACACGCCATGACCGACGAGACACCCCAGACGCCGCGCGAGGAGACGCCGGCCGCGGAGGCCCATCAGGAGACCTTCCGGGAGCGCTTCGAGACCCTCCTCCCCACCATCCAGCGCGAATGGCCCCAGGTGGCCCGCCAGACCCTCGAAGCCACCCGGGGCAGCTTCGATGAGGTGGCGGAGGTGATCGCCTCCCAGACCGGCCGCACCGTGACCCTGGTGAAGCACCAGCTGGTGGAGCTGGTCGATCTGGCCGGGGCCCAGACCAGCCGCATCGCGGACCATCTGGCTCCCCTGGAGAAGCAGCTGGAGGGGGTGCTCGATGATCTCAACGCCACCCTGCGGCCCCGCATCGAGAAGCCCGTGCGGGAGCGTCCCCTGATGGCGCTCGGCATCGCTGCCGGCGTGGGTGTGCTCGTGGGCCTGCTGCTGTCGTCCGGCCGTCGTTCGGCATGAGCGAGGAGCGACGCGAGCGCGGCGGCAAGGCCCGCGAGGCGATGGGGCGGGTCGGCGCCCTGATGACTTCGGTGATGGACCTGCACGTGCGCATCGCGCTGCAGGAGGCCGACCATGAGAAGCGGCGGCTGATCAGCGGTGCCCTGCTGCTCAGTGGCGGGCTCACGATGCTGCTGCTGGCGCTGATCGCGGCGGAGGGTGCCCTGCTGTTCTGGCTGCACGAAGCGTTCAGCCTCAGCTGGATCCACAGCGCCCTGGCGGTGGCCACGCTCAACGTGGTGGTGGCGGGGGTGTTCCTGCGCATCGGCGGCGGCCTGCTCAAGGGCCCCTACCTGCCCCAGACCACCGCGGGTCTCACCAAGACCACCCGCGCCCTGCTGGGTCGCTGAGCGGCTTCAGCGGATCGTGTAGTGCAGCCAGCGGCAGTCGATGCCGCCATTGCTCACCGGGATCCGGCGGCTGGCCTTCATCCGCAGGGCGCCGGTCAGGGCTGGGTTGCCGCTCAGCAGCCACAGGCTCCAGCCGCTGCAGCGCTCCTTGACCATCCGGCCCAGGTCGGCATAGAGGTTCTCCAGCTCCGCGGTCTCGCCGATCCGCTCGCCGTAGGGCGGATTGCACACCAGCACGCCCGGCTGCGCGGGGGGCTGGAAGTCGCGGAAGTCACCCAGGCGGAGGTCGAGCCAGGGCGCCACCCCCGCGTCCGTCGCATTGCTGCGGGCCTGCTCCAGCACGGCGGGGTCCTGCTCCATGCCCACCATGGGTGCCAGCGGCTGCCCATCGGCCAGGGTGGAGCGCGCCAGGGCCGCGGCGGTCCGCACCTCCTGATCCCACAGCTGCGGATCGAAATCCGGCCAGCGCTCCAGGGCGAAGCGGCGGACTCCGTCGGGACCGAGGGCCGGGGCCCGGCCCAGAACCAGCCTCGCGGCCTCGATCAGCAGGGTGCCACTGCCGCAGAGGGGATCCGCGAGGGGCACCGTGCCGTTCCAGCCGGTGAGGGCGATCAGACCGGCCGCCAGGTTCTCCTTGAGGGGGGCCAGGCCCATGGCGGCGCGGTAGCCGCGGCGGTGCAGGCTGCCGCCGGAGCCATCGAGGCTGAGGCTGGCCATCCCGCCGCCGAGGTGGAGATGGAGGCTGAGGTCGGGATCGTCGAGATCGACGCAGGAGCGCTGCCCCCACAGCCGGCGCTGCTGGTCCACCAGTGCGTTCTTGACCTGCAGGGCGCTGTAGTGGCTGTGGTTGAGGCCCGGCGCCGTGCCGCTCGCATCGACGCGGAAGCTGCGGGCCGGGGGGAGCCAGTGGGACCAGTCCGCTGCCTGCTGCACCCCTGCATAGAGCTCGTCCCGGCCGCGGCAGGGAAAGGCGGCCAGCTGCCGCAGCAGCCGGAAGGGCAGGCGGGCCTGGAGATGCAGGCGGTAGAAGCCGGCGGTGTCGATGCGGAAGCGCACGGCCCGCCGCAGCTCCGCCACCGCCTCGCATCCCAGGGCGCGGAGCTCCTCGGCCGCCGGGGCTTCGAGGCCCGGCGGCACCACGGCGATCCCCCGGATCTCCCCTGCATCGGGTTCGGTGATGCCCACCCCAGCGTCGACTCCTGGCTGCTGCCACAATGCACGAGTCCGGTTTCGGCCGGACTAGGTGGCTCACACCAGTGTTTCGGACAGCGGTTCGATTCCGCTCAGCTCCATTCCCCCCCCTCACGGGGCTGCAATGGTTTCGACGGGGCATGAGGAGAGTGACTGAAGCCTGCTCGGTAAGAGCAAACCCGTAACAGCGAACAACATCGTTCGTTTCTCCCGTCAAGCCGCCCCTGTGGCTGCCTGACATCTCTAAGGGAGATGGGGTGAGGTCAGCCTTATCACCCAAATGACCGCATGGGGGTGGAAGCCCCCCTTCAATGCCTCCGCCGCAACAAGTCTCAGCAAGACCTTCGCAAGACAGGATTGCCCGGCGGACAAATGCGCGGACAAAATTCTCGCCTCTCCGCTCCCTGCTGACCGCCGCCTTGGCCTCTTCAGCGGCATGGACCGTGAGCAAGCACTGGCTTTCGTCAGTCGTCTCTATGACGCCCAGGCAGCAGGGAACCTTCTCTGGTCTGACGCAGAACTGACATCAAGGTTCCTTTGCCAATGCAGTCGCACCGGCAGTCCGGAGACCCACCGCGCCTACGACAGGGAGCTGGGCCACCTGGCCGCATGGATGGCATTGAACTGCCCCGGGACGCCGCTGCGGATGCTCGACCCTTCCCGTGCTGAAGATGCGGTCGCTGATCTCCGCGATCTGGTGGAGGCCGGCACCCTGGCGCCACGGTCGTTCAATCGCCGGCTCTCGGCATGGTCCGCATTGTGGAGGTGGGCATCGGAACCGAACCGCTCCGGCGTCACCGGCATCGCCCGCAACGTCTGGCCCAGGCGTGCGCTGCTCCACGCGCCGAAGGTGGCGCGGGCACTGACTGAACCGGAGCTGGCCGCCGTCACCGGCACTGTGGCCGCCGCTGCTGCTGCCGGTGATCGCACCGCCCGCCGTGATCTGGTGATGCTCCGGGGCAGTTTCCTGCTCGGCGTCCGGGTGTCCGAGCTGCGGTCCCTGCGCTGGGGTGATGTGGAACCGGTCGAAGGTGGCGGCCTCGTGAGCATCCGCAACGGCAAGGGAGGGAAGGCCCGCACCATCCGGGTGAGCACCGAAACCCTGGCGCTGCTCGAGAGCCTGGGCCGTGGTGATGCCGACGCCTGGCTGTTCCCGAATCCAGCGGGCACGGCACCGCTCAGCCGGCAGGCCATCGCGGACCGGTTCAGCCGCTGGGGCAAGAAGGCCGGGGTCCACCTCCACCCTCACCGTCTGCGCCACAGCCATGCCACCTCGGCCATCCGTGCCGGGTGTGATGTTTTCGTGCTCAGCGCCACCCTGGGGCACAGCAGCACCGCCACCACCGCCCACTACGTCGCCAGCAACCCTGCCGACAGTTCCTCGCTGAGGCTCGGATAAATAGCGATCCCAGTCATAGGCCCCTTCAGTCTTGATAAGAATTATGTGTCATCCGGGCCAATGTCTAACTAGAGCAATGCAAGATTAGGGAAGCATTATCCATTGAACATGGGACTGGCTACTAAATTGCGCGGGGTCCCTGCGTCTCTGATTCGCCTTTCAATAGCATGCTCGTGCCTGGCTGGAATCGCAGATGCTGCGCCACAAGGACTCACGCAGCAATGGGCGGAAATCTGCAAGATGCAAAATCCTGGCATGCCGATTCTCGTCCCTTCATGCATACAGGGACAGTCCGCTGCCTACCAGACGTTTACTCGCCACGCGACAAATCCCAGACTCCGCAACTATTGCATTCAGCAGTACGGGTATGATTATCAGATGGCACTCTATTGCTACAGGGTCAATGTGCGGGGAGCCGGCAACTAGTTAGCTATGGGCTGCGACACGTCGGGGGCTCCTGATCAGGCACTCCATGCCACGGGGGGCGACGGTCCGAACCAGACTTATCGCAAAGAAAAGCGCCCCCTTTGACTCCACCCGCCGGGGGCACTTCTGATCGGTGACGCCCATAGGTTGCAGCCCTACCGGAACCCCAGGCCGTCGGGGTCATCCTCCAGGCCGGGCTCCTCGACCGGCTCCAGGTGCAGGGTCACGGGCCGCCGTTCTGGGGGCTCATCAACATCTGGGGCCACCCACTCCACACCGAAGCTCAGCCTCAGCCGCCACACGCAAAAAACAGCGGAGATCAGCTCCATCAGGCGGGGCCGACGATCAGCACCTCTCCGCGCCATTCACCAGCGTCAGCCGTCAGCAGCAGACCCTGGGGCAACAGCGTCAGCGCCATGGTCCGCCCGCCCTCCAGTGCCCGCAGCGCCCGGTTCAATCCGGCTGCGGTGACCACGGTTTGGCCCAGGTGCGGCTGATTCGGCAGGAGCGGCCACTGCAGCCAGCCAGCTTCGCCGCAACGTGGCCCCTCGGCCCGCTTGCCGGTGGTGGTTCCCAATGCCCGCAGGGTGATGCCCGGTGCATCTGGGCCGCCATGGACGCCCACCCACGGGCACCGGTCCGGCGTGGCCGCCTTGAACAACGCCCTCACGGCTGCCGCCGGCACCATCAGCGGCTCTGGGGCAGACCCTGGGCAGGTGATCCGGCAGGCCGTGCCCTTGCCCAGGGCCAGCAATTCGAGCCCGTCATCCTTCCCCGTCACCTGAACCCAGCAGCGGCGCGAATCAGTCGGGTGGCCGCAGAACTGGGACGCAACCTCCAGGGGTGCTGATGGAATCTCCGCCAGCAGTGATGTTGCACAGCGGGATGCGGTGAATGTCATAAACATCGGCGGGGCAATCTATCTGTAACGTTGCCCCCCGCACATGCCGGAGCACCTCGTCACCCGTGTCGGGTCAGATGATCCGCTCGCATCCGCTCAATCCCGCCGCGTCGATCGGGCCTTGGCGGATGCCGACCTCGCCCACCTCAACCGCGAGGACTTCGAGGCCATCGACGTGCCCATCGCTGAGGTGCGCCAATGAGCCCCGCGCCCGCTGCCATGGCCGCCATGGCCGAAAGGCTCTGGGAGTCGGGCGGCACTGTCATCGCTGACACCGCCCTCCACACCGGACGCTGGCGGAAGGTTGCAACCCTCCAGGCCACCGTTTTCGACGCCGCCACGGTGTCCGCTGTCTTCGGCCTCGGCGGTGTTTCCGTTGCCGCTGGCGTGGAGATCTCCGGCCTGTTCACCGCCGTGAAGCTCACTTCCGGCGCCGTCGTCGCATACCTGTAACGCCATGCCTTCTCAGTACGACCCAGCCTTGATGGCCAAGACCATGGCCGAAGCATCCGAGGAGCGTCGGGTGGCTCAGCAGGTGAAACAACGCCTCGCTGATCTTCATTCGCCCCTCGTGAATCAGTGGCTCCAGAAGGCCCGCCACGGGGCCTACACACCGCCGAATCCCTTCGCGGACTCCACCCTCGCCGCCCGTGCCGTTGTCCTGGAACTGGTGGCCAAGGATGAAGCCCTCGGCCTCGCCCTGGCCCGTGCTGCCGGCAAGGAACAGGAGTTCGGCCTCGCCGTTGAGGAGCACCTCCAGAAGCGGGAGCAGCAGGCTGCCATCGCCGCTCGGCATGACAACCTCCGCGCCAAGACCGAGGCCATGCGCAAAGCCCGGCTTGCCCACCAGAACGCCATGAGCCGGCTCCACACCCATGGCCGCCGTGATCCGTTCACCGGGAGCTGGGTCTGATGGGCATCGGTTCTTACAACATCGGGCGATACATGAATCCACGAGTCGCCCCACGGCATCCGGTTCTTGGCTGGCTGAGCGTCGATCGCGCTGATCACGGCGCGGGGTGGGACATTTGCCACGAGCACGGCACCGCCAACTGCCCGGAGGCGAAGGCGGCGGCCCTGGCCTGGCTCGCCAGCCGGGCCAACCGCCCCTGCTACCGGCCCCAGGTTGAGGACCACATCCAAAAGCTGCGCAAGGAGGCCGGCCAGATCCGTCAATCCCACGCGGCGGTGATCGAACGGATCGAAGCAATCGAGGCCGAAGCTGATCAGCTCGCGGCAGCGGTAACTGATCTTCCGTCCGAGCTGCCATGAACCATCGCGGCCGCATCTTCAACCCGCCGCCTGATGCCCGCTGGGACTTCTATCGCCCGGCGGTCAGGGCATGGGAGGAGAAGCTCGGCATCGGCAGCGGTGGCGGCTTGCTCGGTTTCGCCAAGCAGGACAGCCCCAAGGCCAGCGCCGAGCAGATCGCCAGATACAGAGAGTTTGGCCACCGCTGGAGGCGAGAACTCAACCCGCACTACTGGGCCGCATGGGACAGCCTGAAGGCCGCCGCCATCGCTGAAGGCCGACGATGGGAAGGCGCCAAAGATCCGCTGTGGGACGAAACCTTCCCCGCTGGTGTGCCCGTCTACCTCGACGGTGTTGACGATGCTTGAAACCATGCCCTCATCAACCCTGATCGACCTCCAGCGCCGGGTGCGCGAGGCCATCGCCACCACGTCGGAACTCACCGCAGACCAGCGCCTCGCCGTGCTGATCGCCGTTGAACGCGCATGGACGGAGGCCGGCATCTGATGCCCACAAAGGCCCGAGCCAGGCAGCGCGTTGACTGGGCCTTTGCCGAGCTGGTGCAGGGTCGCGCCATTCCGCACGTCGTGACGGATCTGACGCAACGGTGGGGGATCAAGCGGCGCCAGGCCCAGCGTGATGTGCGGGCCGCTTACCTCCAGCTCGTTGAGGAGGTGAACGCCGTGGGCGATCGTGAGGCCCTGCTGGCTCAGGCGGTGGTGTCGTTGCAGCAGGCCACTCAGGCAGCCCTTAAGGCCGGCCAGGCGGCGTGGGTGGTGGGCTGCATCCGCCAGCTTGACGATCTCTTGGGCCTCGGCATCAACCACCCGGGCCGGCCAGCTCCACCCAATCAGTACGGTCGGCGGTAAGCAGTACCACAACCAGACTTGAAAGAGGTTTATTGCTCGCAACTGACGCTAGAGGCATAATCCGGGCATGAAAACGCCACCGCCACCGCCACCACTCCCGCCAGAGGGTACTGTTCCTGGTGAACCCGCCGATGACAAGCCCGCAGGCCAGGCAGATTTAGTACCACCGCCGAGCAATCAATTAGCAAAGAGAGCTTCCCCTGGAGTCCGTTATTTTAGAAACCCGCAGAATAATCATAAGGTGTATCCAAGCAACTTTGCAATTGTTGCTGGTGCATTCTTCTTCGGGCCTATTTTTTTCTTGTGTATTGGCGAAGTAGGCCATGCCCTTGCCAACTTGCTATTGGGCCTATTATTGTGGTTGATCTTTCTGGGCTGGATAGTATGGATAGCCTATGCAATCGCTGCGCCAAGTATTGTGCGCAATAAGTGGCTGATGCGAGGATACGTTGAGGAGAGATAGCAATCAGGTTCTGCCTGGCTCACGATTGATATGCGCTTGATTTCTAGCGTGGCCTCTCTGGGCATAAGGCCTGTTACGACTGCCCCCCCCCCTCTCTCCATCTCTTTGGGTCCATCGGTAAATCAAGTGGTTAGAACCGCTTGGCCCCAATGGTTCTGGGCGCTTTGTCTACCGAAGTGTGGGTGTGCAGGTAGGGGGGCTCAGACGCGCAGGCTCTCCATCAATGCTTGGCCCGATGTGGTGAGCCGGTAGCCGTGGCCATGCCGCCGGATGACCTTCTCGCCGCGGAGCTGGTTTAGTGCGTTGTAGACCGACTGCTGAGGCCTCCCCGTCACGCGGATCAGCTCACCTGGCGCTGTGCTGGCCTTGACCAGCAGTTGTGTGTGCAGCGCCACCAGCACCTGGTCGGTGCAGTTCTGGAACAGATGCCCCTCGGTCACACACAGGCGACCGCCGCGCAGCAAGTAGGCGAACCGCCTGTAGTCCGCACCTCGCAGCTTCAGCACATGCCACAGGCGCAGCTTGGTGCCGTCAGCCTGCTGCCTGGCTTCGATCATGTGGATCACGCTGGGCACCTCTTGGAAGGCTGGATGGCCGCCGATTCCCTTCAGATCAGCCGTGCCCGCGCGGGTGGTGTGGTGTGCGACCCAAAGCGCGCAGTATCGACATACGACCTGCTTCAGCAACCGTAGGTAGGTCTCGATGGGGCCTACGCCAACGTTGATGCCGGCGCCGCGCAGCACAGCGTTGGCGGTGTCGATCATCACCACACACACATCACCTTGGGCCAGGCGCTTTGCCAGCCGATCGAGGTTCGGAAGGCTGACATTCCAAGCCCGTTCCCCGGTTTCTTCGTTTTGGGCCCAGATCTCCACGTCAGCGCCGCGTTCCTCGGCTTGTAGGTCTTCGAGGTAGCTCCCCCACATGCTGTAGGCCGTGGCTTCGCCATCGGAGGCGATCACAAGGGCGGTGTTACGTGGATCGTTGGCAGGATCGGTGCGGGGTGCTTCGTGGTCGAGGAAACCACGATCTCGTGCGCTGTAGACCACTGCCAGCTCTGCCAAAGCAGTGGTCTTCCCTCCAGCGCCATCAGAAACCAGCAGGTGCAGATCACGGTCAAGGCCGAAGCCTGGGAGCTGCTGCCGGAGACCGGTGCCTTCCTTGGCTTTGCCGAACACCCGCCCGCGCACTGCCTTGTAGGAGCCGCCGGTGGAGAGCTGGTAACCGTGCAGCTCGGCCCAGTGGAAAAGAACCCGCTCCTGGGCACGGTCACGAGCTACGCCTAGGCGGTACAGGGAGGCGTAGAAGGCATCAATCTGGTTGTGATCGTCTGCCAGCGTGGCGGCCATGAGACCTTCGACGGCAGCCTGAATCAGCTCTGCCGTAGTTGCTTTCTGCTCCTGGCCCTGTGCTGTTACGGCTTTCGGGAATGCCTCTTGCGACTGTTTACGCCTGGGAGCATCAAGCCGCTTCAGCTCGGCTTTGAGCGTGGTGCTGTACCAGCCATCCTGGGCTCTCGATGGGCTGAAGAGACTGTCTGGGGCTAATACTCTGAGAGTAATTAACCTCTCCCAGGCATCACGTTCCTTAGTCATGAAATGGCCTCCAGATCGCGACCTGTTGGCGCAGGCTGAAGCCATTGGATCTTGCAACTTCCACTAGGGCGAACAGCAATGCTGCTTCTGCAAGAGCTTGTCGCTCGGTTGAGGCGAGGTCTGAAGGCAATACAATCTCAGCAGAAGTCTTCCCAAGCTCTCCTACGCCGGCCTGGGAGCCGGTAGCATGATCATGCTGAATCACGGTGGCCTCCGTTTTCAGCGGGCGACTGCCATTCCCTTCGAGAAGGTTTCTACCTCGCTCGCGGGGACATGGTGCATCTCAGTGAAACTGGCTTCTGTAGCCTCGGGGTGCCACTGCAATTTCCCGGTAGAAAGACCGGCGAAGCGGTAGTCACGCCCTTGCTGAAAGGGTGATCGCGCAGATCGACGTAGCTTGAGCAGCGTTTGAGGATGCACCCCAAGGCGCTCAGCCATGGCGGTGGTACCAACCCAACTGGGTTTCATAACTGGGATCGCGCCTGCTAAGCGCGAGGGAAGCCATGTCTGTCCTCCGTTTGGAGCAGAGCGTCTTGCCAGCGCCGAGCTGCTTTCAGCAGTTTCTGCCACTTGAGAGCATCGCTGCCGCCGTAGCTGAAGTGCTCGTCAATTGGGACAAGCCCGTTGCGAGTGAGGCGGCGAATGAAACCTGGCCATGCGGAGCGGACTACCCCACGGGGAAGCCGGTCAGTCTCCATGCCCGGAATAGGTGCATTAAGTGGGACAGGCTTGCGTTCTGGCTTGGCAGCTAGCTCCAAACTGAAGGTTGAATGGCTTGGGTGTTGCGCCGGGGCGACCGAAGTTGCTGATCGGGTCAACGAAAATACTCTAACCACTCCCACGGCTTCCGCAAGCTCTCGATCAATGCTTTCTTCGCTTCAAAGCGGAGAAGGCTGCGGCTGTAGTCCTGTCCGTGGCGGTTTCATACGCCCTGCTATGAGCTTGTAGTCCATGACCCATAGCCCTGCAAATCTGTGCTGTTTCGACACTCATACGGTGCGCCCGCACGCTGTAGGTATCACGGAAGCTGTATGCCCGTAGCCACAAGCCCTTCCTGCTGTATTTCTGCTGCAGAGCCTTCCACTCCGGCTGGCGCACCAGAAATTGCTGCACGAAGTGGCCATCAAGCTTTCGCTCCAACCCGTCCTGGCCCACGGGCAGCGGCAGCCGCCCTACGTCCATCGCTTCGGCCAGCTCCCAAGCCACCAGTCCCCCGTTCGCGTTCTCGAGAGGCAGAGGCTGCAGCCATCGCGGTTCCGTTTTGTTTGGACCGGACACCTTGCGGTAGGAGCACCACAGACCCACCTCTCCGTTGTCGCTGTATCGAGGCGTGAGGCACTGCAGCTCACACGGACGTAAGCCGTATTGCGTCAACAACCGCAGCACGTTCGCCCATCGTGGATTCCTAGCCTCGATCGCTGCGATCAGATCCAACAGCTCGACGTCGGTGAGCGTGGCTTTGGTCCGCTTCTCCGGCGGGCGCCCGCGCAGCTCCTGAATTGTGGTTTGGTCGATCCGCCAACTGGGTGGCATCCCGTGGCGTGCAACGGCATGATCCAGCCAGTTCCTCAATGCCAGGCAGCAGGCGAACCTGCTAGCGGGCTTTGCTTTCCACCGCTCCAGCGTCCGCTTCAGAAGCTCGTAGCCGTCGGCTGGAGGTGCAGGTTGCCTTAGCAGCCTCAGAGCCTCAAGAAGATAGGGCTCGTAGTTGGCCTTCCATGTCTTGGTGAGGATCTGGTTCCGGCCTTGCTGGAGAGACTCGCGGAACGAATCCACGATTCCCGGCCAGCTCTTTAGAACACGGTGAGATTGCTTGTCACTGGCACCCAACGCCTCGCGTAGGGCAGCTTGCAGGGTGACTTCGCCCAGCTTCCATGCCACGTAGGTGCGGTTGACCAGCAGAAGGGCATCAGCCACCTGATCTGGAGCCCAGTCAAACGGCAGTGCAGCCGATTGGCTTGGTACACCCTGACCACGCACCTTCAGCCGGATGCGCCCTTTGTCCTCGCTGACAGTCCAGCCCTTGCGCCCCTCTCGAACCATCTGGCGGAAGCCGTCCTCCCATGTGGCGGAACGGCGGACAGAAGCTGGCACTCAGCGGACAAACCGGCGGACAAATGAATCTTCCAGGGGTTTCGTGAGTTTGTCAAAGCTTCCCAAAACTCACTGTGGGGACTAGGGTTCTGGTGTTCTTCTCAGCGTTGTCCCACGTGGAAGGAGCCCCTATCACCCAAATGACCCATGGGGCCTGGAAGGGCCCTTTCACATGTCTGGCGCCGGAGAGGGTTTCAGTGTGTTTCCCCGGGTCAGCGGAGCTGGGGTCTCACCGGCCGCGCTTCCCGTACAACCCAGAGAAGAAGCAGGGAGAGCAGGGCGCTGAAATAGCACCACACCGAGCTGAAGGCGTGGAGGTAACTCACCTGGGCCAGGGCAAAGGCCGCGATCAGCGCCGCGGCGAACCACGTCAGCCTGCGCGAACCGGTGAGGATCAACGGCAGGCTGATGACCAGCCCGTACACCAGAGTTCCCACCTCGTGGCTCACCAGCCCATGGCCCGGAAGGACGGGGAGGTAGTCGATCGACCCGCGCACCACGGTGGGATGGATGCGTCCGGGATCCAGCAGCAGCGGCAGCCACAGCCACAGGCCCATCGCCAGCCCCCCCGCCAGCATCAGCTGGCGCCCCCGCGGCTGGAACACAGGCCTGGAGTCCTGCCCGTAATGCAGGGCGCAGAAAGGAATCCAGGCCAGCCAGAAGGCGTGGGCGAAGAAGAGATAGGCCACGGCTGCGTTCCGCGTCAGCGGCTCCAGCTCACCGCCATCGAGGCCGATCCACACCAGCCCCTCCAGCGCCTGCTGCACGCCGAACAGCAGCGGGGACAGGGCCAGCGGCAGGAGATCCCACCGTCCCGAGCGACGGCAGTGCCGCGTGGTGGCGAGGCCGGCCGGGAGCAGCAAGCCGGCGGCGGCGAAACTCGCCGCACTTGAGAAACACATCCCAGCCGGTCTCCCTGAGTCGCAACAGTAACGACATGCCTCCAGCAGGCTTTCGCGTCAGCACCGCCAGTTCGGTGATGTGGATGCCCTGGTGATGTTCCGCCCTCTGGGGCAGGGGCCGGCCGCCTGAAGGTGGAGGGGCGGCCAGGATGGTGTCACCCCCTGCAAGGGCGACCTGGAAATCCTCTGCCTGGCTGAAACAGGGCTGCGCTGCACAGCGGCGCTGGTGGTGCGCTGATGCCCCCCGATCGACGGTCGCCCCACTGCCCTCCTCCGATCGCGGGGGAGGACGAGGCACCCTTGGTGGACCCGGGCCGGGGCCTGGGGTTGCGGCTGCTGGCCCTGCTGGGTGCCTTCTCCTTTCTGATGATCGGCCTCAGCAGCCTGGTCCCGCTGCTGCAGCCACCCCGCCCGCCGGCCAGGCCGGATCTGCATCGCCAGCCGGTGGCCTGAGCCGTCCGGGGGCGATCACCCCGCGCTGGGGTCTGTCGGCGGCTGCAGCCGCCGCTCCACCTGCAGAACAACCAGCCAAGCAGCACCGGCGCTGATGCCACCGGTCCAGTCGCTGCGCAGCAACGCCACGATCGTCACCGTGCTGGCGCCGATGCGGAGGCCCCGAAGCACGAAACGGCCCAGCGTCTCTGGCGTTGTGGGCATGGGCAGGGGGAATCTTTCGACCTCTGCAGCATCGCTCAGGATCCTTTCCGTACCCCGATCGGCCATGCAGGCGAAGGAGGATTCACGGCGAGCAGCAGGCCGACCGTGAAGAATGTTCTCCTGTGCCGACAATCCTCAAGGTGATCGCGACAGGATGCCTGCCTTGGCCGGATGTTCTCGGGAATGAGGAGCTTGTGCTGCAACCTCAGGCCAGGATCCTGAGGCCGGGTCAGCCCTTGTGATCCATGGGGTGCTTCGGCTCGGAGAGAGCCGGTCACCATGGTGGCAGGCTTGAACAGATCTGGGGAGGAGAAAGTTCATGGGTCATCCTGTCGCGATGGAGACCATGCGGATGGGTCTGGCTGGGATTTCGATCGAGGTGCCTAAGGAGCCCCCATCTCCGGAAGATTGCCCTGTACAGAGCCGGATCGAATGCGCCGACGGATTTTGGGCCATCGATGTCTGGAAAGACGGGACATGTGTGAGCAGCCATGGGCCTGAAACATTCACAACGGCTCTCTTCCGTGCTCTGATGAAGGACAACCTGGGTGATGTGCATCCCGATGAGATCGTGCTGCGCTGGATGAGCTGAACCCCCTGCCGCAGAGCCCGGCTGGCTGCCGACTCGGCGCTTTGCTGGAGTTCTCGGCTCGGGGCGGTCATCCGATGCAGCCTCAACCTGTCTGTCCTTCACGGATCCCGTGACCTCACCACCGTGCCCCATCTGCGCCCTGCACCGCGATGGCGTCATGGCCGCCTTCGAGATCGCCCGCAGCCCCCTCTGGCTGCTGCGGCACCATCCCGACCCGGCCCCCCTGCCGGGCTGGCTGCTGCTCGATGCCCTTCGCCACCTTCCGGGCCCCATGGCCTTCGATGACGCGGAAGCCTCCGATTGGGGCCGGGCGGTGCGCCAGGCCAGCGCGCTGGTGCAGCGGCTCACCGGTTGTGAGCGCGTGTATGCCGTGGCCTTCGGCGAGGGGGCGCCCCACCTGCATCTGCACCTCATCCCCCGCCACCAGGGCCATGACGCCACGGCTGCCTGGCGTGTGGCCGATCACTACCGGGCCGTGGCAGCGGGCACGCACCCGCCCGTCGATCCCCAGCGGGTGCGGGACCTGGTGGCCCGCGGCCGGGACCTGGTGGATTGGCCCCAGGTGCCCCACTCCGGGGGGTGATCCGGCGTCACGTCACCCAGCAACCAGGCCCTGGCGAGGGACCTCATGGCCCGGGCCCAGCGGCTGCGGCTGATGGTGAGCCTGGAGATGCTCGGCGACATCTCCACCTGCCAGGCCTATCCCCCTGCGGCGATCAGCCGAGCGACACGATCGGCAGCCTCGAACG
Source organism: Aphanothece microscopica RSMan92 (assembly GCF_046613545.2). NCBI lineage: Bacteria > Bacillati > Cyanobacteriota > Cyanophyceae > Chroococcales > Aphanothecaceae > Aphanothece > Aphanothece microscopica. Next base: position 18,272 of record NZ_JBKKKY020000024.1, read on the forward strand.
GGCCTTGCTGGTGGCTGTCACCGATGGGCTGTCAGCGAGGGGCTGGCGGCGGTGTTGAAGGTGCTCTGAGCTCAGGATGGCGTCGCCTTCGCTCTGCGCTGTAAGCCCACCAGGGCCGGGCCGGTTCACCGTCCAGGAAGCGGGTGATCCCGATGAACACATCCAGCACGCAGGGGTCCTGGCGGCAGCCGCGCAGCCGGCCCAAGCGGTGGTAAAGAGCCAGGGGATCAGCGCCGATCAGGTCCGCAGGCACCTGATAGCCCAGCGCGGCCAGCGCATGAGCTACGGCAGGCCCCACGTTGGGCAGATCGAGGAGCGTGGCGAGGTGGTCGCGGCGGCAACGGGAAGGGTGCATGGCGCATGCGGGAGCGTGGGCCTGCAACATCGCCAGGCTGCTGAACTGGCTGGCCCAGTGAGCCGCTCGTGTGCGGAACGAGAGCCTTTGGCCACGAGGGGAATCGCGAAAGGGAGATGAGGTGCACAGTCCTTGGCTTCCTCCAGCGATTCAACCCGTGGAAGTTAAAGAGCTAGGCGAGTGCAGTTGCAAGCGCACTGCCATTCAGCACGCCCCCGATTCCACCTGCGAGGGTGCTCGCAACTTGAGAGGAAGATATTCCGCCAAAGAAGCCTTGGCCTGTAAAGCTTGAGCGCGTGAAATCAATCTTGGCAAAAGTGGTTCCAAAGTTGCCTAGGAAAACGTCTTTGCACATCTTTATGGGCACGATGGTTTGCAGGTTGAAGGCAATTGCTTCGGTTCCATTGAACGATTCAATGGATGGATCCCGAAAGCTGATGATTCCCTGAAGGCGTTTGGCGTTGAATTCTGTGGCGATCTTGTTATTCTTCTTGAGTACAATCGCTCTTCCCCTGGCGACGAGCTCAAGTTCGAATCTGAGGTTTAAGTCTGTTTCGCCTGAGATGTCTTTCAGCTGACCCTTGACAAAAGCGGAGAAGCGCTTGCCCTTGATATTGAGATCGGTTTTGACGCGTCGGAGGACTCTGGAGCCGTCGGTGCCGGGGATGGAATTGAATAAGTCTCGGACGGCTAGCCGTAGAGGATTCTTTGCTTGTTCGTCGTAAAGCCTGCCGTCACAACGAAAGAATCTGGGGTCAGACATGGATGGGTTTGCGGAGTTCTTTTTAATCAAGCCTAATATCTTTTGATTGATGGCGCCATCGATAATGAGTTTTCTTAATGAGGCATTCGCTCGGTCTCGTGGGGCTGCGGCTGACCTGCCGGACTCAAGGATCCATGACGAAAAGTTCAATTGGGCCTGGAGGGTTTCGGGCCGCGCTGAATGTCAGGCCCAGGCCACTGTCTTCAGCCGCGCGGCCGCCTCTCAAGGACTCCTTCCCCCGATGTTGGCAGCAGCTGCCTCTCCCGGATCCCGCCGAATCCCCATGGCCCTGAGGGGGCAGGGTCGGTTCGAGATCACATGGCCGATGCCGAGGAGCTGCAACGCGGCACGCCTTCTGCAATCACGGCACTGGTCTGCGCTGGCCAGAGACCGGGCGTAGGCTCCACCTCCTCGGGTTCTCGTCGTGACAGAGCTGATGCATGCGGTCAAGGCCGATGACCTTGACGCGGTCCGGGCCTGTCTCGCTCAAGGCGCTGATGTGAACCAGGCCGATGCCGCCGGGGACTGGCCCGTGATTTTTGCGGCCTATCTGGGGCATACCCGGATCCTGCAGGTCTTGCTCGAGGCCGGTGCCGATCTGACGGTGCTGGACCCCGGCATGAAGGCGACGGCGTTGCATGCCGCGGCCTATGCAGGCCACGCCGAGGCCTGTCGGCTGTTGATTGCGCACGGAATCAGCCTCAATCAGCAGGGGCCCAGCAATGGCTACACAGCCCTGCATGATGCTGTCTGGCAATCCAATCTGGAGGCGGCCGCCGTGATCGTGGAGGCTGGAGCGGATCTCACGATCCGATCCCGCAGCCACCAGACCCCTCTGGACCTGGCCAGGTCCAGCCGCACCGCCCAGGCTGACAAGCTGGTGGCGCTGCTGGAGTCCAGGGAGATCCCAGGGCCCTAGTGCCGCCGGCTCCGGGGGCGTCTCCTGGCGGTGAACAAACCGCTGCTTCACCTTGTCAGGCCCCGACGCTGTGCCTAGAGGAAGAGAAGCGAAGGATGAATCCATGCCGCATCGTTCCTCCGTGCTGATCCGTCGTCTGCTGCTGGGGGGGGTGGCCTCCCTGGTGACAGCAGGTCTGCCACTGCTGGCTCAGGATCGCGTGCCGATCGAGGCGGTGCGGGCCATCAACATGGCCCGCAGCCGCGCCGTGGAGATCAACGGCGGCCTCCAGGCCTACAGGCCTGAACGCTGCATGTTCGCGACCGCGGCCCCCTCCAACCCCTGCATCGTGGCCAACGACAAGGAGGGCTTCGTCTTTCGCTTCATGGGCGGCCCCCCCACCTGGCAGGAGCAGGACCTGGCTCCCACGCTGGAGACGGAGATCCAGATTTCCCCGGATGGTCGCCAGGTGGAAGAGGTGATCTACAACGGCCCGCCGCGTTGATCCCCCGGCCGGGCGTCCCCGGCGGCCAGGTGCAGGTCCTGCTCCAGCTTCGCCATCACCACATCCGCCACATGCTGGATGCGGTAACGGCAGGCCTGGGTCTCGCTGGCCCGGAAGCTTCCGGTCTCCCAGTACTTGTTGCTTCCCGCACCGCCTCCGCAGATGCCGAAATAGCCGCAGCTGTTCCGGCAGGCCTGGATGCCGGCCCGCATGTCTTCCCACATGTGCAGGAACCGGGGACTGGTGCAGGCCTCCAGCAGGGAATCGGTCTGCACATGGCCCAGGTTGAAGCGGCCGTAGCGCGTCTCCACCGACAGCAGTTCCGGGTCGAAGGTGGAGAACTGGCCCTGATGATCCACGCTCACGATGGCCATAGGACGGTTCAGATCGGAATGATCCACCCGGGAGCGGTTCGCGATGAAGGCATAGAGATCCTCGAACTCTCGGATGCGAAGGGCTCCACCGGACTCCACCACCCGGTCCCACACCCGGTCCAGAAAGTGCCGGTACTGGGTTTCGCAGCTTTCGCCGCTGAGGCTGGAGCGCTGATGGACCCCCTCGGTTTCCTCCATGTTGAAGCCCACCTCGTGGATGCCATGCGCCAGGTAGAAGTCCACCAGGGCATCGGCGTGCTGCAGGGATTCCTCGGTGAGCACACTGATCACGGAGAAGGGAATCCCCGCCTGCTGCAGGCTGCGGATGCCGCGCATCGTGTCGGCATGGCTGCCGCGGCCCTGCCGGTAGCGGCGGTGGCGGTCGTGCAGGAAGGCGGGGCCATCGAGGCTCACCCCCACGGCGATGCCGTGGCGTTGGAAGCAGTCGCACCAGGCCGCGTTGATCAGGGTGCCGTTGGTCTGCAGGGCCTGCGCCACCCGCAGCGCCGGGTGAGGGCCCAACATCTCCTGCAGGATCTGATTCGCCTGGTCGTAGAAGGAGGGGGGCCGGGTGAGCGGTTCACCGGCGTGCCAGAGCAGGGTGAAACCCTCGGCGACGAAGGGGCTCTCGAGCACCCGCTGCAGGATCGGCCGCATCAGCGCCACATCCAGCTGGTTCCGCCGCTGCCGTCCGGGCAGGTAGCAGTAGCTGCAATCCAGATTGCACAGGGAGGTGGGCTGGATCACCAGCAGGCGGATCGGCCCGAATCCGCCGGTGCTCACCAGTTCACGAAGCCCACACCCGGCCGGGCGGCATTGACGAATCCACCCCCCGGCCGGGCATTGACGAATCCCCCGCCGCCATTCACGAAACCCCGGCTGCCCCCGTAGTAGCCATGGCCGTTCACAAAGCCGCGGTTCACCCCATTGGCGAAACCCCGGCCGCCGCCGTTGGCGAAGCTGCGCCCGCCACCGTTGGCGAAGCCCCGCGCCAGCAGGCTCTCGCCTTGGCCAGCCCCTTGCCCACCTTCAAAGCGCGCCAGCAGGGCCTGGCTGATCCGCTCCAGCCGCGCCTCCACATCCCGTGGGGCTGCCTCGCCGGCCTGGACGGCAGCCGGTGGAACCAGGGCGGCAAAGGCCAGCAGCAGGAGCAGCAGGGAGGTGCGGGGGGTGATGGCCATGGGTTGGGCGAGGAGGAGGGAGCAGAGGGCGGGAAAGACCTTCAGGGCTGGGCGGGAACCGCGATCCGTTCGTGATTGAGCAGCACGCCCTCGAAGTACAGGGCGATCACCTCCTCCGGCAGCCCCATCGTGCTGCTGGGCCCCAGCCAGCGGTTCACCAGCTCCCGGTAGCGGGGCACCCCATCCACGTAGCCCTGCAGCATCTTGGCGATGGCCAGGTTGACCAGGTTGCGCAGGGTGGAGTTGTTCTCCGGCATCGCACAGCCCACGGCGTAGCGGTTCAGGGCCATGGCCGGCACCAGGGCAGCCTTGCTGTAGCCCCGCGAGAGGGCCGCCTCGGCGAGCAGCACGGAATCTCCGGCCACGGCGTCGAGGCGGCCGGCGCGGAGGGCCTCGATGCCGCCGCTCAGGCTGGGCTGGACGACCAGTCGGGCCGAGGGCTGCAGGGCTTTGATCGTGGCTTCACCCAGGCTGCCGGCCACCACGCCGATCCGCTTGCCCCGCAGGGAATCCGGCGTGCCGTCGAGGGCCGGGCTGCCGGTGAGCAGCCGGATGCCGGAGAGGGCGAAGGGAATCGAGAAGTCCACGAACATCTCCCGCTCCCAGGTGAACTGGGCGCCGCACATCAGGTCGACGCCGCCGTCGTGCACCCGCCGGAACAGGGCGTCCGGATCGTCGACCGCCTCGGTGACCGCCTTCACCGGCCTGCCGAGGTAATCGCTCACCTCGGCGGCGATGAGGCCCGACACATCGATCATGTAGCCCTCCTGTGCGCCCCCGGCCCCCGTGCTCACGTAGGGGGGAATGTCGCCATGCACACCCAGGGAGAGTTCACCGGTGCGGGCCGCCCGCTCGATCGAGGTTTCCGCCAGGACCGTGGCGGGTGCCATGACCAGCCCCAGGGCCAGCGCCCCGAGCAGCCAACGCCGGCTGGCGGCCTGCCAGTCCCATGATCTCCAGGGTGAAACCATCGGGGCGGCCGTTCGATCCACCCACCTTGGCCTGCGCTGTCGCCATTGGCAGAGGATGTTGCGCCGGCGTCACCAGGGCCGGGCCTGTTGTGAGCTCGGCAGCCGGCCAGTCAGGGGCCCTTCAGACCACCTTGTGGCGCCGCACCTGGATCTGCTCCTTCACCTCAATGGTCTTGTTGTGCAGATCCAGGCCCTTGACCGAGGCCACCTCTCCCTGGAGCCCCTGGGCGGCCATCTGGGCGACCAGCTGCTTGATCAGTTCGTCTTCCACCTTGTTCTGGTCAAACCCGCTCGGTGTGAGATCGGCCAGAAAACGGCCGATGCGGGAGGCCACGAGATCAGATGGATTGGTGACCTTGATCACAATCATGACCGGGTTGTGCACTGCCCCGAAAATCTTAAGGGCCCTGGAACAATCCAGCCGCTGCTGGTGGACACTCAGCGGGACTCAGCGGCCGCCCATGGCCCGCAACAGGGCCCCATGGCAGAGGCCGCCATGGGAGCAGGTGGGCACCGCCACGCCGTTGACCCGCGCCCTGCTGGGGGGGGCAGCGGGGGCGCCGCCGGTAGCACCGCGTGGCGCGGGCGGCGGCGTGGGGATGGCCTGATCGCCGGCAGGGGAGACGCCGGTGGAGCGATTGTTGAGGGAGGCCTCGGCCGCGGCGGAGGCTGCGCGGGCCCTCTCGATGGACCCACTGCCCGGCACCGCCGTGGAGGAGTTGTTGAGCGTTCCCTGGATGACGGTGGCCCCCGTCACATCCATCAGCGTCTGGGCCCGGACCGCCTGGGCCGGGGCGAGCAGAGTGGTCATGGCCATGGCGGCCCAGCAGAGGCGGCCGGGGCGGCTGGTCAGCGGCACGGCCGGGGGCAAGACCGGCCGGGGCATGGAAGAACGACGGGACATCGCAGCTGGCGGTGAGGACGGCATCAGGGCTGTTGGGCTGTGCCGGAGCCGGGGTAGTCGCTCCAGGCCTTGAGCTCCTGGAGGGTCTGGATCCCTTCGAGCCGGGGTTTGCCTTTGAGATCCCAGGTGGGGAAGGCACGCACCTTGGCGGCCATGCAGCGCTCGCGCCCGTTGTCGGTCTTGTCGCATTCCACGTAGGGAAGGGAGTTGCCGGCCTCCTTGCCGAACAGATTCTTCTGTTTGAAGCAGGCCGGGCACCACCAGGCGCCGTAGAAGATCGCACCCCGGGACTTCAGGTGGGCGCTGAGTGCGCGCTGTTCGCTGGTGGAGCCGCTGAGGGGCTCACCCACATGGGGCGAGGTGGAACTGGGCTGGCTGGCCGATCCGCCCGCGTCGGCGCTGGCGGTGGCGAGGAAGCCCACCACACCGATGGCCAGAGGAATCAACAGAGCCGAACGCCGGGATCGGATCTGCACCACGGGCATTGCACAGGTCACCTGACCCTAGGCACCCTGCACAGCGTCACCAGGGTGCGGTGAGCACCTCCTGTGCTGTCCCCCGGGGGGCAGGGGGCCGCCGATGGCGCCGTTCGGCCTTCCGCCCCGCCCCACGGGCGGCGGGCGGGCGCCACGGCTGAGAGACTGGGCTCGGGAATTTGCTGGTCCTGCCCTGCGCCGCTGCTTGGCGGCGCAGGGCCCCCATTCCCCCGTCATCCCTCCTGATGAGCGCCTGTCGATGTCCGCCAACGGCTACCGCGACTACTTCAAGGTGCTGGGTGTCGACCGGGGGGCCGATGCCGACGCCATCAAGCGTTCCTTTCGCAAGCTCGCCCGCCAGTACCACCCGGACGTGAACCCGGGAGACAAGGCGGCCGAGGCCCGCTTCAAGGAGATCAGTGAGGCCTACGAGGTGCTCTCCGATCCCGACAAGCGCCGTCGCTACGAACAGTTCGGCCAGTACTGGAGCCAGGCCGGTGCCGGCAGCGGCATGGGCGGCATGGATGTGGACTTCGGCCGCTACGGCAACTTCGACGATTTCATCAATGACCTGCTCGGTCGCTTCGGGGCCGGCGGCACCGGCGGCGCCGGCACACCGGGTGGCTTCGGCTTCCCGTCGGGATTCCCCGGCGGCTTCGGCGGGGGCTTCCCGGGCGGCGGCTTCGCCGGGGGCGGCCGCGCGGCGCCGGTCAATCTCGATGCCGAGGCGAGCATCAGCCTCACCATGGCGGAGGCCTTCAAGGGCTGCGAGCGAACGCTGGCCGTCAACGAGGAGCGGGTTCAGGTGCGGATCCCCGCGGGGGTGAAGCAGGGCAGCCGGCTGAGGCTCAAGGGCAAGGGCAACCTCCAGCCCGGCACCGGTCGCCGCGGGGACCTCTACCTCAACCTCCAGATCCAGGACCACCCCATCTGGAAGCTCGACGGCGACCAGCTGCGGGCCGAGCTGCCGCTCAGCCTCGATGAACTCGCCCTGGGCGGCGAGGTGCGGGTCGCCACCCCGGATGGTGAGGCGGCGGTGCAGGTGCCGCCGGGCATGACCCTGGGTCGCAGCCTGCGGTTGAAGGGCAAGGGATGGCCGCTGCGCGATGGCCGCGGCGATCTGCTGCTCACGCCCGTGCTGCGCCTGCCCGAGGCGCTCAGTGATCAGGAGCGCCAGCTGCTGCTGCAGCTCCGCCAGGCCCGCAGCGCCGATCCGCGGGTCGGTTGGATCCAGGCCGCACGGCTCTGAGGCCAGGGTCGGAGCCCGGCTGCCGTCTCCGTAGGATCCGCCCCAGCACATCTGGATTCATGGAGCTCAGCTACCGCCCCCGCCGGTTGCGCCGCACCCCGGCCCTGCGGGCGATGGTGAGGGAATTCCAGCTCAGCGCAGCCGATTTCATCTACCCCCTGTTCGTGCACGAAGGGGCCACGAACGAGCCGATCGGGGCCATGCCCGGCTGCCAGCGCTGGAGCCTCGAGGGCCTGGTGCAGGAAGTGGGGCGGGCCTGGGACCTCGGCATCCGCTGCGTGGTGCTGTTCCCCAAGGTCGCCGATGGCCTCAAGACGGAGGACGGCGCCGAGTGCTTCAACGAGCACGGCCTGATCCCCCGGGCCATCCGCCGCCTCAAGGAGGTGCACCCCCAGATGGCGATCATGACCGACGTGGCCCTCGACCCCTACTCCTGCGACGGCCACGACGGCATCGTCAGCCAGGAGGGTGTGGTGCTCAACGACGAGACCGTGGCGATCCTCTGCCGCCAGGCCGTGGCCCAGGCCCGGGCCGGTGCCGATCTGATCGGTCCCAGCGACATGATGGACGGGCGTGTGGGTGCGATCCGCGAAGCCCTCGATGAGGAGGGCTTTGAGCATGTGGGGATCATCAGCTACACGGCCAAGTACGCCTCCGCCTATTACGGACCCTTCCGCGAGGCCCTCGATTCGGCCCCCCGCGCCGCCGCCGGCAAGCCGATCCCCAAGGACAAGAGCACCTACCAGATGGACCCGGCCAACGGCCGGGAAGCCATCCTCGAGGCCCAGCTCGATGAGAGCGAAGGAGCCGACATCCTGATGGTGAAGCCCGGTCTGGCCTATCTCGACATCATCCACAGGCTCCGCGGCGAGAGCGAGCAGCCCATTGCCGCCTACAACGTCAGCGGTGAGTACGCGATGGTGAAGGCCGCCGCCGAGCGGGGCTGGATCGATGAACGGGCCGTGGTGCTGGAAACGCTGCTCTGCTTCAAGCGCGCCGGCGCCGATCTGATCCTCACCTACCACGCCTGCGACGCCGCCGCCTGGCTGCGCCAGGGCTGATGCCCGGCTGGCGCCGCAATCTCGCGGCCGCCTCTGGAGAATGGACGGCTCCGATCCACCCCGCCATGGCCGCACCCCCCAGTTCACCCCCTGAGCCGGCCCCGTCCTCTGAGCCGGCCTCTGAGCCGGCCGCACGCCCTGCCCATCGCCTCGGCCATGTGGCCCTGCGGGTCGAGGACCTCGAGCGCGCCAAGGGCTTCTATGTGGGGCTGGGGCTCCGGCTCACCTGGGATGCGGAGGATTGGGCCTACCTGCAGTGGCCCGGCAGCGGTGAGGGTCTCGCCCTGCTGAGCCCCACGTACACCGCCGCGGGGCCCCACCTGGCCCTCCACTTCCCCGACCGCGCCGCGGTTGATCAGCTGCAGGGCCGACTGATGGCGGCGGGCCACCGCTGCGGACCGGTTCACGATCACCGCGACGGAACCGCCAGCTTCTACATGCGCGATCCGGAGGGCAACTGGCTGGAGATGCTCTACGAGCCCGCCGAAGGCATTCCGAGCAATGTGCAGGGCGTGCGGCCGATCCCGCCGCCACGGCCTTGACCCCCGATCCGCCCATCGCCAGCCAGGCCCCCATTCCGCCGCTGACCATCCCGCCGGTCACCATCCAGCAGGAGGCCCTGGAGCTGCTGGAGTGGCCCCGGCTGGCCGACCAGCTCGCCGGCTTCGCCAGCACCCTCCCGGGGGCGCGTGTCTGCCGGGACCCCACCCTGCCCGCGTCCCGGGCCGAAAGCTGCACCCTGCTGGACGAAACCACTGAGCTGCTCGGTCTCGATGGGGTGCTGCCCGGCGGGCTGAGCTTCCAGGGGGTGGCCGACATCGCTGTGGTGGTGGCCCATTGCGCCAAGGGCGGCACCGCCGGCGGCGAGGCCCTGCTCGAGGTGGCCACCACCCTGGCCGCCGCCCGGAGGCTGCGGCGTCAGGTGGACGACCCTGATCTCCGGCCGGTCACCTCGGCCCTGGTGGCCGACCTGCGCACCCTGCCGGAGCTGGAGCAGCGCCTCCGTTTCTGCCTGGAGGAGGGGGGCCGGGTGGCCGACCGCGCCAGCCCGGCACTCGAGGGGGTGCGCCGCCAGCTGGTCGGACTGCGGGCCGAGCGGCGGGAACGCCTTCAGGAACTGCTGCGGCGCTACGGGCCCATGCTGCAGGACAGCGTGGTCTCCGAGCGCCACGGCCGTCCGGTGCTGGCGGTGAAGGCCGGGGCGGCGAGCCAGGTGCCGGGGCTGGTGCATGACAGTTCCGCCTCGGGCAGCACGGTGTACGTGGAGCCCCAGGCGGTGATCGCCCTGGGCAACCGGCTGCGGGACCAGGAGGGGCGGGAGCGGGAGCTGGAACTGGCCGTGCTGGCCGAGCTCAGCGGCCTGGTGGGGGAGCAGGGCGGCCCCCTGGTGCAGCTGCAGGGGGTGCTGGCCCGCCTGGATGGGGCCCTGGCCCGTGCCCGCTACGGCGCCTGGCTCGGGGCGGTGCGTCCCGAGCTCCAGGAGGACCCCCGGGGGCCGTTCAGTCTCGAGGAGCTGCGCCATCCCCTGCTGCTCTGGCAGCACCGCCGGGAGGGGGGACATCCGGTGGTGCCGGTGACCATCCGGGTGGGGCAGGAGCTGCGGGTGGTGGCGATCACCGGCCCCAACACCGGGGGCAAGACGGTCACGCTCAAGAGCCTGGGGCTGGCCGCCCTCATGGCCCGTGCCGGGATGTTCCTGCCCTGCCGCGGCACCCCCCGCCTGCCCTGGTGCGATCCCGTGCTGGCCGACATCGGCGATGAGCAGTCGCTCCAGCAGAACCTCTCCACCTTCAGTGGTCATATCCGCCGCATCGCCCGCATCCTCGACGCCCTGCCCCAGCCCGAGGAGGCCTCCTCAGTGGAGCAGCAGCCCCTCGCTCCGGCACCATCCGCCTCGGCACCATCCGTTCCGGCGCCATCCGGAGCTGCCCTGGTGCTGCTCGATGAAGTGGGGGCCGGGACCGATCCGGTGGAGGGCTCCGCCCTGGCCAGCGCCCTGCTCCGCCATCTGGCTGACCGTGCCCGGCTCACCATCGCCACCACCCATTTCGGCGAGCTCAAGGCCCTCAAGTACAGCGACAGCCGTTTCGAGAACGCCTCGGTGGCCTTCGACGTGGAGACCCTCTCGCCCACCTACCGCCTCCAGTGGGGCATCCCAGGCCGCAGCAATGCGCTGGCGATCGCCCGGCGCCTCGGCCTGAGCGAGCAGGTGCTGACCCACGCCCAGGCCCAGCTGGAGCCCCTGGGGGAGGGGGAGGTCAACCAAGTAATCGTCGGCCTGGAGAGCCAGCGCCAGCGCCAGCAGGAGGCGGCCGAGGAGGCCGCCGCGCTGCTGGCCCGCACCGAGCTGCTGCACGAGGAGCTGCTGCTGCGCTGGGAGCAGCAGAAACAGCAGAGCGCCGAGCTGCAGGAACAACGGCGCCGTGACCTGGAGCACTCCATCCGCCAGGGCCAGCAGGAGGTGCGGCGGATCATCCGCCGTCTGCGCCAGGGAGGGGCGCCCGGGCGTTCCGACACGGCCGATCTCGGGGAGACCGCCCGTCAGGCCGGCCAGCGGCTCAAGCAACTGGCCCGTGAGCACGGCCCCACGCCGGAGCGCCGGGAGCACCGGGGCTGGATGCCGGCGGTGGGAGAGCGGGTACGGGTGCTGTCCCTGGGCAAGGCTGGCGAGGTGCTCGCCCTGGCGGACGACGGACGCGAGCTGAGCGTGCGCTGTGGGGTGATGCGGCTCACCGTCCCCATCGACGCGATCGAGGGGCTCCATGGCGAGAAACCATCCCCTCCGCCTCGCCCTGAGGTGCTCGTCAGGGCCAGGCGCGGCGTCGGGGCCCGGGGCCCCGAGGTCCGCACCGAGCGCAACACCGTGGATGTGCGGGGCCTGCGGGTGCACGAGGCCGAAGCGGCCGTCGAGGAGCACCTGCGCGGCGCGAACGGCCCTGTGTGGGTGATCCACGGCATCGGTACCGGAAAACTGAAGCGGGGCCTGCGCCAGTGGCTCAGCACCGTGCCCTACGTGGAGCGGGTGGACGATGCGGCTCAGGGGGATGGCGGGCCCGGCTGCACGGTGGTTCACGTGCGCTGAGGTTCGCCTGCGCTGAGGAGCTGGCAGACCCGCCCCATCCAAGCCGACCGGCCTTCAGAGGGCGGGCAGCACCGGACCCGCTGCCTGGGGCTGGGGCTGGGGCAGGGCCAGGGCCTCCCCAGCCGCGTCGAACAGGCGCCAGCCGCTGGGGTCGGCGTCCAGGTGAAGGGTCTGGCCTGCAACGAGCCGTTCCTCCGGCCCGACACGCACCTGCACCAGGTGGCTGCTCTCCTGCAGCCTGCAGGTGAGCAGCTGTTCGTTGCCGAGGGCTTCCACGTGCTGCACCTCGGCTGCCAGGTTGCGGTTGGTGGCCGGGGCCAGCCGCAGGTGCTCCGGGCGCAGGCCCCCGGTGAGACGGTGGCCGACCCGGCTGGCCAGCAGATCGGCCAGGGGGCCATCCATTGACAGCCGCCGGCCGCCGAGGAGCAGTTGGCCGGGCCCGATCGCCTCCACCGGCAGCAGGTTCATCGGCGGGCTGCCGATGAACTGGGCCACAAAGAGGTTGGCGGGCCAGTGGTAGAGCTCCATCGGGGTGCCCAGTTGCTGCAGCCGCCCGGCGTTGAGCACGGCGATGCGGTGCCCCATCGTCATCGCCTCCACCTGGTCATGGGTGACATAGAGGGTGGTGGTGCCCAGCTCGCGCTGCAGGGCGACGATCTGGGCGCGCGTGCCGGTGCGGAGCTTGGCGTCCAGGTTGCTCAGCGGCTCGTCCATCAGAAACACCGACGGCTGACGGGCGATGGCCCGTCCCAGGGCCACCCGCTGCTTCTGGCCGCCGGAGAGCTCCTTGGGCAGGCGCTGGAGCAGGGGTTCGAGCTCCAGGCTGGTGGCCACCTCGGCGATCCGAGCTTCCACCCGGGCCTCCCGGGGGGAGGACACCCGCAGTGGACCGGGCAGGCGGCGGGTCGCCCGGTGCAGGGCATCCTCGAGCTGTTGCAGGGGGGTGCGCGGCCGGCTGCGCCGCAGTCCGAAGCCGATGTTGCCGGCCACGCTCAGGTGGGGATAGAGGGCATAGCTCTGGAACACCATGGCCACGTCGCGCTGGGCCGGCCGCAGCCGGGTGACCTCCCGTTCTCCCACCACGATGCTGCCGCTGGTCGGTTGCTCCAGACCGGCGAGCAGGCGCAGCAGGGTGCTCTTGCCGCATCCTGAGGGCCCCACCAGCACCAGGAACTCCCCATCCCGCACGTGCAGGTCGAGGGCCCTCAGCACCTCCACCGGGGCGCCACCACGGTGGGGCGGGTAGGTCTTGCCGACCGCTTGAAAACGTACCTCCGCCAAACCTGCTCCCACGTGGCCCCGTGTTGGCCGGAATCCTAGGTTTGAGCCAATGCACTTCATCGATCAGGCCCGCATCGCCGTGAAGGCCGGCCGCGGCGGCGACGGGATCGTGGCGTTCCGCCGCGAGAAATACGTACCGGCCGGCGGACCTTCCGGTGGTGACGGTGGACGGGGCGGCGACGTGCTGCTCGTGGCCGACGCCAACCTGCAGACCCTGCTTGACTTCAAGTACCGGCGGATCTTCGAGGCGGTGGATGGACGCCGTGGTGGTCCGAACCGCTGCACCGGCGCCAGCGGGGATGCGCTGCGGATCAAGGTGCCCTGCGGGACCGAGGTGCGCGATGCCCGCACCGGCATCCTGCTCGGCGACCTCACCCGGCCTGGCGAAGAGCTGCTGGTGGCGGCGGCGGGCCGGGGAGGCCTCGGCAATGCCCATTACCTCAGCAACCGCAACCGGGCCCCGGAAAAGTGCACGGAGGGCAAGGAGGGGGAGGAGTGGCTGCTGCAGCTGGAGCTCAAGCTGCTGGCCGAGGTGGGCATCATCGGGCTGCCCAATGCCGGCAAGAGCACCCTGATCTCAGTGCTCTCGGCGGCACGCCCCAAGATCGCCGATTACCCGTTCACCACCCTGGTACCGAACCTGGGCGTGGTTCGCCGCCCCAGCGGGGATGGCACCGTCTTCGCCGACATTCCCGGACTGATCGCCGGTGCGGCCCAGGGGGCCGGGCTGGGCCATGACTTTCTGCGTCACATCGAGCGCACCCGTCTGCTGGTCCACCTGGTGGACGCCGCCTCCGAGGCCGTGCTGAGCGATCTTCAGGTGGTCGAGCGGGAACTGGCCGCCTACGGGCATGGGCTGGAGCGGCGCCCCCGGCTGGTGGTGCTCAACAAGATCGAGCTGCTGGACCCCGCGGAGCTGGAGCTGCTGAGGGCTGAGGTTGAGGGCCACTGCGGCCGCAGCGTGCTGGCTGTTTCTGCCGCCACCGGGAGCCATCTGGACAGCCTGCTGGCCGCGGTGTGGCGTGAGCTGGACATCGGGGCTCCCCGGGAGACCGAAGAGCCGGTGATGGGCGAGGCCTGAGCCTCAGTCGTCGTAGACCCGGCACTCGGGGGCCTCGGGGTTCATGTCGCAGTAGATCTCGAGGGGCGAGGGGTCGTGGCTGTCCTCGGGGTGGTGGGCCTTGTACTCCTCGAGCCCTTTGATCTCCTCCTCGAGGTGGCGCACCTTGCCCATGTCGCCGGCAGCGCGCGCAGCCTCGATGTCGGTCTTGTCCTTCTGGATGTGCTCGTCGATGTTGTTCATGCTGGTGCTGGACGGGTGAGTCCGAAGCTCATCGGCGCCCACCATACGGTTGCTGCAAGCCCTGGCGCTTTTCTGTGGGCTGCTGCTGATTGGCACGACCGTGGCTACCAGCAGTTCAGGAGCATTGCGGGGCGCAGAGGCCATGACACGCATCAGGCACCGGCGGGATCGCCATTTCATGGATGAGAACGGGCGTCTGTACTGGATCAACGGCCCGGATCACCACTGCTACCTCTCGGAGCAGCGGCAGTGGCGGGTCGGCCTGAGCTTCGAGGATGTGTTGGATTGGAAACAATGCGCCCCCAGCGGGCTGGTCAGCCAGCGCTTCAGTTCCCCACGGGCCGCCTGCGAGGCCTACGAGCACCATCTGGTGCAGTGGTCCAGGGATCTGTATCTGCAGCGGATGGGCGATCGCATGGCGGCCCGCCGCAGTGATCCCGACTACAAGCCCACCGCCATGGTGCTGGCCGAGAGCCAGGGGGCCAGGCCCCGTCAGCAGCCCTGGCGGCTGCCGGACCCTTCCGGACCCTGCTGCGGCCTGCCCCCCCGTTCCCCCGCCTCGGCCGCGATGCTGGAGATGCCCCACCCTCGCCGCCGCCGCCGGCTGGGCGGGGATCCGTCAGCCCGCCAGCTCGCTGAGCTCTAGCCAGCGCTCCTCGCCGTGCTCGATGCGGCGGGCCAGCTCGGAGAGCTCCTGGGTGAGGGCTTCGAGGGCGGTGTAATCGCTGCTGCCGCTGGCCAGACGCTGCTCCAGTTCGCCGCGGCGGGCCTCCCAGGTGGGCAGGTCCGCATCCAGCTGGGCCAGCTCCCGGGATTCCTTGAAACTGCGGCGCCGGGGCTTCGGCGTGGCGCCGCTGGCACCGCCCTTTTCCGTGCCACTGTCCGCGCTGCTCTCCGTGGGTGTGACCGTGTCGGTCGGGCTGGAGCGTTCGCGCAGGCGCCGCTCCAGGTAGGCGCTGTAGTTGCCCTCGAACCGTTCCAGCACGCCGTCGTGGAAGGCGAAGAGCCGATCCACCGTGCGATCGAGGAAGTAGCGGTCGTGGGACACCACCACCACACAGCCGCGGAAGTCCTCGAGGAAGTCCTCGAGCACGGTGAGGGTCTGCACGTCGAGGTCGTTGGTGGGCTCATCGAGCAGCAGCACGTTCGGCGCCTCGATCAGCAGCCTGCAGAGGTGCAGCCGGCGCCGCTCACCGCCGGAGAGTTTGCTCACCGGCTGGTGCTGCTGGGCCGGCGGGAACAGGAACCGCTCCAGCAGCTGGGAGGCGCTCAGGCTGCTGCCCTCCACCTCGACGCTGCTGGCGGCTTCCCTGACCACGTCGATCACCTTGCGCTCCCGGCCCGCCGCATCCCGCTCGTCCCCCAGCACGTCGCTGTGCTGGTCGAAGTAGGCGAGCTTCACGGTGGACCCCAGCTCCAGCCGTCCCTGCTGCACGGCGCGCCGGCCGGCGATCAGATCCAGCAGGGTCGACTTGCCCGATCCGTTCGGGCCGATGATCCCCACCCGGTCCTCGGGGCTGAAGTCGTAGCTGAACTCCCGCAGCAGGGGGGGCAGACCCAGCTGGCGGGCCTCCTCCGTGGCCCACACGCTCAGGTGCTCGGCCTCGATCGCCCGCTTGCCGAGGCGGCGCTGGTTGCTCGCCAGGCTGAGCTGGCCGCGGCTCTGGCGACGGGGTGCCTCCTGCATCGCCTCGATCCGCTGGATGCGGGCCTTCTGCTTGGTGCTGCGGGCCTGGGGCCCGCGCCGCAGCCACTCCAGCTCCCGCCGCAGCACGCCACGGAACTTGGCCTCACCGGCGGCGGCGGCGGCCTCGTCGTCGGCCTTGCGGGCCAGATAGGTGGCGTAGTTGCCGCCGTAGCTGCGGGCTTCGCCCCGGTCGACCTCCACGATCCTGTCGGTGACCTGGTCCAGCACGTAGCGGTCGTGGGTGATCAGCACCAGGGCCCCGGGGAAGCGGCCCAGGTAGCCCTGCAGCCACTGGATGCAGTCGGCATCGAGATGGTTGGTGGGCTCATCGAGCAGCAGCACGTCGGGTTCGGCGACCAGGGCCGAGGCCAGGGCCAGCCGCTTGCGGTAGCCGCCGGAGAGTTCACCCACCCGGCGCCCGACCTCGGTCACCCCGAGGCGGTCGAGCACCTCCCGCACCTGCTGCTCCAGCCCCCAGGCCTGGCTCTGGTCCATGCGGCTGTTCAGCTCGCCCAGCTCGGCCAGCAGGGCCGTGGCATCCCCACCCGAGCTGTGCGCCTGGGCCAGGGCATCGCTCACGGCGGTGTAGCGGCGCAGCAGCGCCAGCTTTTCGCCGCTGCCCTCGAACACCTGATCGAGCACGGTGCGCTCCGGATCGAGGGCGGGGTCCTGGTCCACCAGGACGATCCGGGCCTGGGGCAGGGTGCGGCGTTCGCCGGCTCCCGCAGGCTCCTGGCCGGCCAGCAGCTTCAGCAGGGTGCTCTTGCCGGCGCCGTTCGGTCCGATCAGTCCGAGCCGCTCCCGCGGGCCGATGTGCAGGGTGAGCTGCTCGAACAGGGTGCGGATGCCGAAGTCCTTGCGGACCCCCACCAGGCTGATCAGGCTCACGTCAGGCTCCCGTGCCGGCGCTGCGGCGGCGATCCTCGAGATACGCAAAAACGCTCTTGTCGCCGACGTCGGCGGCGGCCGGCATCGGGAACTTCCGCAGGCAGAGCACCAGCAGCAGGGCGGCCTCCAGGGCCAGCAGGGAGCCGCTGGTGGCAGGGGGCAGCAGGCCGCTGAGCTGGCCCAGCAGGGCGAGGGGCAGCAACAGGGTCACCCCGATCGCCTCCGGTCGCCGGAAACAGAAGAACTCCTTGAAGCCGATCCCGGCCAGGGCGGCGAAGAAGGGGCCGATCGCCCAGATCCAGCGGCCGTCAGCGGCCACCGCGGCCGCCATCCCCCCCGGACCGGCCAGGGCACCGAGGAGCAGGAACCCGCCGCAGCCGAGCAACCAGAAGAGCTGAAGGCTGCGGTGCAGGGGACGCAGGTAGATGTGGATCCAACGCAGCGCCAGCCCCAGGCCCGCCGCCATCGGCAGCAGCCAGGGCCAGAGCCACCGATCGCCCAGCCAGTGCCACTGGGCCAGCAGGCCCGCCTGGGCGATCGCCATCACCAGCAGGCTCAGCCGGTAGCCCTGCACCTCGCGGCGGTCCTCGGCCGTGATCGTGAAGGGTCCGTAGACCCCGTCGAAGACCGGATCGGCGCCGGGATGGCTGATGGGAGGGCTGGTGCCATCAGAGAGGTTCGCATCAGTCATGGTTCAAATCGGTCATGGTTCGCATCAGGCCTGTTCGGCCGGGCTGGGGGCTCTCCCACCAGTGTGGCCAGGGGGGGGCCTGCGGGAACGATTCCGGAGGGGTGGAGGGGAAACAGGGCGCCGAAGTAGTCGCGGCGCCAGGCCTCCGGCCAGCAGGTGGCGGCCACGCCGGGCAGCCCATGGAAGCGGGAGCGCCACCGCCACAGGCCCGGCAGCTGCCACAGCGGCCGGCGGCTGACCCCGAACAGGGGGGCATAGACCAGCTCCAGCCGGATCAGGGTGGGGAACAGCTGCACGTCGGCCAGGCTGAGCTCGGGCCCGCTCAGCCATCCGTCGCCGCCATGCTGCTGCAGGAGCGCATCGGCTTCGCCCAGGGCGTCGAACAGGGCCGTTTCCGCCCGGTCGTAGGCGGCCTGGCTGCGGGCGAAGCCGCAGCGGTAGACCCCGTCGTTCACCCGGCCCTGCAGCAGTTCCCGCCAGTGCTGGGTCGCCTGCCGCTGCGCCGGCGGCTCGAGGTCCGGACCTGCTGGCGAGGGCCAGTGGTTGAGCAGTTCGATCAGTCGGGCGCTCTCGCCCACCACGATCTGCCGGCTTTTCCGCGACACCAGCACCGGCACCGTGGCCCGGGTCCCGGCCGCTGCGCCGCACTGGGTGTAGAGCTCCTGCAGGGTTTCGCAGCCAAGGAACGCCTCGCTGAAGCGCCAGCGCCCGGCGGCCGGGTCGGGTTCCACCACCACCAGGGTGATGCTGGCCGCCAACTGGCGCAGGCTCCACACCAGCCAGGCCCGGTGGGCCCAGGGGCAGCTCCTCCCCACGACCAGCACATGCGCTTCCGGTTCGGCGGCATCGGCCGGGACGGCCGGCAGGGCCGCGAAGGCCCCCTCGGGCCTGCGGTAGTTGCCCTCGGAGTCGGCGGGGCCCAGGCCCCCCATGAGCTGCTGCCATTGCCACTGCCAGGCCCCGCGGGCCACGCGCACCAGCAGGGGAGATGGGGGCATGACGGCGTCCGCACTGGTTCGACTCTGCGCCAGGCTGGACTGGAAAGCCACCGCGACGGGTTGTCCGGCTGGCGTTGGCCGAGGAGGTGGTGGTGCAGGTCGGTCAGGGGGCAGGGGTGCTGGTGGTCGGCGGCACCCACGGCAACGAGCGCAATGCGCCGTGGCTGCTGGAGCACTGGCGGGACAACCCCGGGGCCCTGGCCACCGGGGGACTGCCCGTGAGGCTGATCCTCGGCAACCCCGAGGCCCATGCCTGCAACCGGCGCTACGTGGCGCGGGACCTCAACCGCTGCTTCACCGAGGACCTGCTGGCGGATCCCGACGAGCAGAGCCCTGAAGTGCGGCGGGCGCGGCACCTCCTCGCGGTCCATGGGCCCGCAGGCCGCGAGCCCTGTGCCGTGGCGATCGATCTCCACAGCACCACCAGTGCCATGGGCAATTCCCTGGTGCTCTACGGCCGCCGGCCGACCGATCTGGCCCTGGCGGCCGGCATCCAGGGCCTGCTGGGCCTGCCGATCTATCTGCACGAGGCCGACCTCGATCAGACCGGCTTTCTGGTGGAGCAGTGGCCCTGCGGCGTGGCGATCGAGGTGGGGCCGGTGCCCCAGGGCGTGGTGCAGGCCCAGATCTGCCGCCAGAGCCAGCTCGCCCTGGAGGCGGCCCTGGCGGTGCTCGCCGCTGCCCGTCGTGGGGGGCTGCGCCTGCCGGCGGGACTGACGGTGCATCGCCACCTCACCAGCCTCGATCTGCCCCGCGGTGCCGACGGCAGCCCACAGGCCTGCATCCATCCCTCACGGCAGTTTCGCGACTGGTGGCCGCTGCAGCCGGGGGATCCGCTGTTTCTCACAGCCGCCGGCGACGTCATCCGCTTCGAGCCCCAGGCCGAGCTGCAACCGCGCCTGTCCCAGGGCTTGGAGAACCCCGAAGCCTGGTCCGACCAACTGGTCGCCGTCTTCATCAATGAAGCTGCCTACGGCGAGAAGGGCATTGCCCTCAGCCTCGCCCGGCGGGAGGTCTGGGCCGTCGAGAGGGCCTGGGGTCAGGCGCTGGGCGACTGTGCGGCCGGGCTGGCCGTGGGATGACGTCGGGCGAGGCCTGAGCTGCGGGGCTGCGGCTGGCTCAGCGCGGCACGCCGTTGTACAGGATCTGGACGACCGTGCGGCCGTCCGGGGAGACGAGCATCTCCGTCTCGACGGTGGGAGGCAGCTGCAACTGCTCCCAGCCGGGGCTGCCACCCAGGAAGCGGAAGGTGAAGCCCTCCTCCGAGCGGCTCACCAGGCAGGGGTTGTTGTTGATCCCCTGGTACATGCACACCGCCGGCCGGTAGACCCCCAGCCCGCCGTTCAGCTTGGCGGCGGTGCCCCGGGCCACGTTGATCGCCCGCTGAAGCCCCATGGCCTCGCTCTTGATCTGTTCGATGCGCTGGAGCGTCTGGCCGGTGAGGCTCGAGGGCGAGGGTTCCTCCGCCTTGACTCCGGTGGGGCCCAGGAGGCACAGGCCGGCGAGCAGGAACAGCCTGCCGGCCAGCGCTCCGCGTGCCCCTGATCGGCTGGTGAAACGAACCATGACCTGAGACCGAACGGTCCTGCATCACCCGCTCAGCCTGGGTCCTGGGGTTGGGTTGTGCCCCGCCCGCTCAGCCACAAACCAGGGTGGCCTGCTCCTTGGTGCAGGGCAGGTCACTGCGGGTGCCATCGGCCCAGTAGATCCTCAGCCGGTCGTCACTGGTGCCCGTTCGGTAGGTGAGCGACTTGACCGGACCGGCGGGCGGCTTGCCGCTCTTGTCGGCGGCGCCCTGGGGGCTGAGGGCGTTGAGCTTCTGCTCGAGTTGCTGGATCTTCACGTCCTGCTGCTCCAGGCGTTGCTGCAGTTGCAGCAGCTCGGCCGAAGGCTTGGGCTGGCAGGCGCCCAGGACCAGGGCGGAACCCACCGCCAGCAGCAGGCCGGGGAGCTGGGGGAGGGGGGGGACGGTCTGGGGGGCGGACTGGGGGGCTCGCAGCGCCATGCCGTGCAGCGGAGGGATAGCCGCACACATAGCCCAACGGCTGCTGCCGAGCCCTGAGCCCCCCTGGCCCCGCAACCCCTCTTCACAAACCACGCAATGTTCTGTTACGTTCAGCGGCGACGGGATTCCGTCCGCCTGCCGCGTCTTCCCCCGGGCTCCGCCCACGGAGGGGCGATGGCGGCCATACCTACCCGCTCTTACGAGCACCTCTTCTCCTGTTCTCATGACCACCACTCTCCAGCAGCGCTCCGGCGCCTCCAGCTGGCAGCAGTTCTGCGAGTGGGTCACCTCCACCAACAACCGCCTCTACGTGGGCTGGTTCGGCGTG
>NZ_JBKKKY020000025.1:0-36956 GCF_046613545.2 Aphanothece microscopica RSMan92
ACTCAGGCGCGAGCGGAAAGATGCTGAAGGACCTGGCAGGGGCCATTCAGAGCGTCTTCGCCCAGCCTTGACTTCACATTTTGCAGCCGGCGCAGCAGGGCTCGGCGTGGCCATCCTCGGGGCATGGCGGTGGCTTCGGCACCGCCCTTCCCTTCGCCCCTGGCGTTGATGACCCCCCCCCTTTCCCCGGACTCCATCCTCCAGACCGGCCTGGCCTTCTGGGCTTCGAAGACCCTCCTCAGTGCCGTGGAACTCGGCGTATTCAGCCAGCTGGCGGACGGACCGCTGGCCTTCGAGGCTCTCCAGACCCGGCTGGGGCTCCACCCACGCTCCGCCCGCGACTTCCTCGATGCCCTGGTGGCCCTGGGCTTCCTGAGGCGCACCGACCGGACCTACGCCAACACTCCGGAAACGGATCTCTTCCTCGATCGGGCGAAAGCCACCTACGTGGGCGGCCTGCTGGAGATGGCCAACCACCGCCTCTATCCCTCCTGGGGGCAGCTCAGCGAGGCCCTGCGCAGCGGCGAACCCCAGAACGAGCTGAAAACCGGCGGCCCCGGCCTCTTCGAGGTGCTCTACGCCGACCCCCAGGGCCTGGAGGAATTCCTCGCCGCCATGTCGGGGATCAGCCGCGGTGCCAACCAGACGATCGCCCGCACCTTCCCCTGGCAGCAGGTCCGCACCTTCGTGGATGTGGGCACCGCCCAGGGGGATCTCGCCGTGCAGATCGCCCTCGCCCAGCCCCACCTGAGCGGCATCGGCTTCGATCTGGCGCCCGTGGAACCGATTTTCGCCAGCTATGTGGAGCGCCACGGCCTGGCCGAACGGCTGCACTTCGCCGCCGGTGATTTCTTCCAGCAACCCCTGCCCGCGGCCGATGTGGTGCTGATGGGCCACATCCTGCACGACTGGGACCTGCCCACCAAACGGATGCTGATCGGCAAGGCCTTCGAGGCCCT
This sequence comes from Aphanothece microscopica RSMan92, assembly GCF_046613545.2. NCBI lineage: Bacteria > Bacillati > Cyanobacteriota > Cyanophyceae > Chroococcales > Aphanothecaceae > Aphanothece > Aphanothece microscopica. The sequence goes on from NZ_JBKKKY020000025.1 coordinate 960, forward strand.
GCCCACCGGCGGTGCCCTGGTGGTGTACGAGGCGATCATCGACGACGACCGCTCCAAGAATGCGTTTGGTCTGCTGATGAGCCTCAACATGCTGATCGAAACCCCCGGCGGCTTCGATTACACCGGCGCCGACTGCATGGGCTGGATGCGCGAGGCCGGCTTCTCCTCCACCCGGGTGGAGCCGCTGGTGGGGCCCGATGCGATGGTGATCGGCGTCAAGTAGTTCTCTCGCGGCGGCCTCAGGATTGCGCCGGGAGCGCCGCCCCGCTCAGCCGCTCAGCCGGCCGAAGCGGGGCGCACCCCGCCGGGGGAACTTGGATCGGGGGCGGCACTGGCCTGCCGCAGAGCCTGGATGCGCTGCTCCAGCGGCGGGTGGGTGGCCAGCAGGCCCAGCAGACCGGCGGGCCCGGCGATCTTGAAGGGGGCCAGGGCAGGGGGATCGCGCCGATCCAGCAGCTGCTGGGTGGCACCGAGACGCTCAAGCGCCTTCACCATCGCGTCGGGGCCGCCGGTGAGTCGGGCGGCCCCGGCGTCGGCCCGGAACTCCCGGTGCCGCGAGAACCAGGCGGTCACCAGGCTGCCCGCCAGGCCGAGCACCACCTCCAGGGGCCAGATCAGGGCCGTGAGCGGTGGTGGCCGGCGGCCGTCGTCGTCACTCCGGCGCGGCAGCAGCAGCGCAAGCGCCCGGGCCAGGAACATCACGAAGGCATTGATCACCCCCTGCAGCAGGGCCATGGTGACCATGTCGCCATTGCCCACATGGCTCATCTCGTGGGCCAGCACCGCCTCCAGCTCCGGCGCCGGCATGCCGTCGAGGATGCCGCTCGAGACGGCCACCAGAGCCCGCTCGGGCGATGGCCCCGTGGCAAAGGCGTTCCACTCGGGCGAGGCGTAGACGCCCAGCTCGGGCATCGGCACGGAGGCCCGCTCGGCCAGCGCGGTCACGGTCTGCACCAGCCACTGGGCCTCAGGGCCCTCACGGCCATCGAGCAGCTGTACCCCCATCGCCTGCTTCGCCGCCTCCCGCGACCCCTGCAGCGCCAGCCAGGAACCGGCGGCCCCCCACACGAAACAGCCCGAGAGCAACGGGCCCAGCGGCAGATCGGGCGGCAGCCAGCCCACCGCCACCCCGAGCGTGATCAACAGGGAGATCGTGGCCACCACCGCCAGGTTGGTGAGCAGGAACAGGGCCGATCGCAACGCCATCGCCGTCACCGGTCTGGTTGTCCGAAACCTAGAAACGGCCCACCCCTGCGTCAGCGCCGCGGCTCCCCCCTAGCCTCCGGGCATGGCCTCTCCGTGCCGCCCCATGTCTGCCACCACCGGCACCGCTGCCTCCACGCTCCTGAGCCGGCTCGCTCTGGCCGTGGTGGTGCTGCCGATGCTCCTTCCAGTGCCTGCCGCCAGAGCCGAGAGCGATCTCAACCCGGACATCGAGACGATGTGCCAGGGACTGGCCCTGATCAACAACGAGTTCGGCGCCACCGCCGCACCCGGAACACCGATGGGCAGGCGCATGGAGGAGGAACTGGCCGTCTCCGCCGCCCAGTACGGCGCCCTGTGGTCGTTGATGAAGCTCACCCCGACCACCACCTGCAGGAAGCTCTACTGAGCCCCATCCAGCTGAACGCAGCCCCACTCACCCCTGGCGCACCGCCATCACGGTGATGTGGTGCAGGCCTTCGAGGCCCTGCCAGCCCAGATACAGCCCCAGCAGCATGGCCAGCACCCCCACCAGCCATTCGGCCCGGTGGATCAACCAGTCGTTCAGGACGGTGAAGGCTTCCCGCGCCCTGCCCCCGCTCAGCCACCAGGCCAGCGGCGGCAGCAGCAGCAGCGAGGTGGTCACGGCCACGAACACCGCGCCCACCTCCAGATCACCCCGCAGGCTGGTGTGGTTGGTGAGCAGCATCCCCCCTTCCTTGAGGTAGAAGACCAGGTTCTCCGGGCTCACCAGGGCGCATCCGGCTCCGAGCCCCAGCAGCGGCAGCCACTCCAGTTCCGGCAGCTGGGCGATCAGCTGCATCGCCCAGTTCTCCTCGCCCAGCGTCACGGCTGGGGTGAGCTGGAACAGTCCCAGCCCCAGCAGCGCCCCGGCCCCCAGCAGATCCAGCTGAACCTGGGCCCTGGTACCGAGATGCAGGGCCCAGCTGAAGCGGCTGCCGATCAGCACCACCACGCCGAGGGCGCCGCCGTTGGCCAGCACCCATCCCCCCAGGTAGGTGGCACAGCGCCGCAGGGGCTGACGGCCCAGCATCAGCAGGGCCACCAGGGCGATGTTGATCGGACTGAACGCGATCCCAAGCCCGAAGGCGATCGTCTGGGTGAGCCAGTGAAAAGGGAGCATCGGCCGACAGTCCGGGCGGCAACGTACCAGAACCCGCCAGACTCCCTCCATGAGCACCCCGGCCCCCGGCAAGCTGCAGCAGGTGCTGGGCCTGGGCTTCGGGCTGGCCGGCGCGGTGGGGGGCACCATCGGCGCCGGCATCCTGGTCACCCCCGGCCTCGTGGCGGCCCAGCTGGGCGCCCCCTGGCTGATCCTGGCCGCCTGGCTGCTGGGCGGCCTCTACGCCGGCCTCGGGGCCCTGTGCGTGGCCGAGCTGGCCAGCAGCCTGCCCCGGGCCGGGGGTTGGTATGTCTACGCCGAAAGGGCCTTCGGCCTGCGGGCCGGTGGCCTGGTGGGCTGGACCGACTGGCTGGCCCACTGCATCGGCCTGGCCTGGGTAGCCACCACCACCGGTGAGCTGCTGGCCCTGCTGCTTCCGGCTCTGGGCCTGCCACCCCGGTTGATCAGCCTGCTCGCGATCGCCGGCTTCGGCCTGATCCAGTGGCGTGGTGTGAAGGCCGGCAGCGCCAGCCAGGAACTGCTCAGCCTGGCCAAGGCGGCGGCCTTCCTCGCCCTGGTGCTGGCCTGCTTCCTGCTGCCCGGCGGTGCGGAGATCGCCGGGCCGGCAAGCGCCCTCGAAGCCCCGCCGGCCCTGCCACCGCTGGCCTGGGGCGGCCTCAGTCTGGCCCTGCTGGCCGCCCTGCAGCCGGTGATCACCACCTACGACGGCTGGGCCAGCCCCATCTACTTCTCGGAGGAGTTCACCGATCCCGGCCACGACCTGCCCCGCTCCCTGATCGGCGGCGTGCTGGCGGTGCTGGCGCTCTACCTGCTGATCAACGCTGCCCTGCTGCACGTGCTCACGCCCGCTCAGCTGGCCGGCTCGAACCTGCCGGCGGCCGATGCCGCCCGGCTGCTGGCCGGTGCGGGCGGCAGCCTGCTGATCCACGGGGTGGCCCTGGTAGCCCTGCTGGGGCTGATCAACACCGTGGTGATGGCCGCCCCGCGCATCCTCTACGGCCTCAGCCGCGACGGTCTCTTCCCCACAGCGGCCCTGGCGGTGAACGCCGGCGGCACCCCCACCGGCGCCCTCGGGCTCACCCTGGCCCTCACCGCCGCCCTGGTGCTGGGCGGCTCCTTCGAGCACCTGCTCGCCATGGCCGCCTTCCTTTACGTGTGCCTGCCCCTGGTGGGGATCGCCGCCCTGATCACCCTGCGGCGGCGGGAACCCGAGCTGCCCCGGCCCTTCCGGCTGCCTGCCTACCCGCTGGCGCCGCTGCTGATCGCGCTGGTGTCCACGGCGTTCCTGGCCACCGCCCTGCTGCAGGACACCACCAACAGCCTCGCCGCCCTGGCCCTGGCCGGAGTGGGTCTGCTCATCCCCCAGCAGCGGCAGCCGGAGACCCCTCCATCCAGCGCCACGCCTGCCGCAGCGTGCCCGCCTCCCCCAGGTTGCCCGGGAAGGTGAGCACCGGCAGCCCCGGCACGCGCGCCTCAGCCGGGGTGAGCACCAGTGAGAGGCCGGGCAACAGCTGGCCCTGCAGCTCCACGGCCACCAGATCCAGCCCCTCGCTCAGCAGCGCCTGGGTGGTGATGCCCCCCTTGCTGATCACATACCCCAGCTGCGGGGCCAGGGACCCGGCCAGCCGGGCCATCAGCGCCGCCAGAGCCTCCCCCAGCCGCCGCCGTTCGGCGGGACTGGCACAGAACACCTCGCCGCGGCTGGTGTGCAGCACCGGGGTGCGGCCGGCCACCAGGCAGGCCTGGAGCTGCTCGCGCCAGGCCTGCTCCAGCGAAGCCAGCAGCTCCCGCGGCGCCGGCCCCTCCAGCAGCCGCGCCAGCCGGGCCACCGGCAGCTCCAACGCCGCGCAACCAGGCTCGTGCAGCAGCACCTCCAGCTGGGCATCGGCCAGGGGCACATGGGAGCCCACCAGCACCAGCCCCGGCAGCGCCCCCTCGCCCCCCCGCCGCCGCAAGCCGGCCAGGCCGGCCGCCTCCAGGGGCTGGGGCGGCAGGTCGACCAGACCGTTCAGCAGGCTGGCGGCGCCCTGGAACAGGAACCGCCGCGGCCGGCCCCAGCCCTCGCTGGCAGCGGGCGCCGTGAGCTCCCGCACCGCGGCTCCCAGGGCCGCCAACTGCCGCGGCCGCTCCGCATCCACAGCCACCAGCCTGTTGCCATCCAGCGCCGCCAGCCGGGCACAGAGCGCCCTGTGGCCCTGGGGCGATGCCGCCGCCGCATCCAGTGCCGCCAGCCCCAGACGCGCCACGCTGGCCGCCTTGATCCGGCCGCCACTCCTCTCCTCGGCCCACACCGCCAGATCGCTGCTGCCGTAGCCGAACAGCCCGTCCCGGGCGAAGGGGGTGGTGTGCACCGGCTCACCGTTCAGCCGATGCACGCCGTTCACGGTGGTGCGGCCACCCGGCAGAAAGGCCGGCGCCAGGAACGTGGCATCGAAGCCGGCCGGATCCTCCCCGGCTGCGGCACCCAGCTCCGCGGCGATCACGTCGCACTCCAGCGGGAAGTGGCTGCGCAGGGTGGAGTCGCCGCGACTCACGATCAGCCAGTGGTGGCAACGGCCCTCGGCCTGCTCCGCCGCCACGGCCTGGCGCAGGGCCCGGCAGATCCCGGCCACCCGCTCCCTCGCCGCGGCCGGCGCCAGCGCGCGCGTGTTGGCCAGCACGAAGAGCAGCGGCGAGGGGTGGGCCAGTCCCCGCCGCAGCGTGGCCGGATCCCAGCGCAGCAGCAGCGGGCAGCCGTGCACGGTCTGCGATCCGGTGGGGTCGTCGTCGAGCACCACAACCTTCATGGGACCATCGTGCCGTGATGACCCCGGAGCCCCACGAGCTGCAGGAGCTGGTGCGTGACCTGCACCGGCAGGGTGACGCCTGGCTGCCGGCCGGTCTGGGCAGCCGGATCGACTGGGGGCCGCCGGTGGCCCAGCCCCACACGGTGCTGAGCTGCGCGCGGCTGAACCGGATCCTTGAACACAATCCCGGCGACTTCACCATCACGGTGGAGGCCGGCACCCCACTGGTGGTGGTTCAGGAGGCGTTGGCCCACCACGGGCAGTGGTTACCCCTGGACTGGCCCTGGGGGAGCGACGCCTCCGGAGCCGGCAGCGGCTCGATCGGCGGCCTGCTGGCCCGCGGCCTGGCCAGGGGCTACCGCCACCGCTACCTCGGGGTGCGCGACCAGCTGATCGGCATCGAGCTCGTGCGCAGCGACGGCGTGCGCGCCCGGGCCGGCGGCAAGGTGGTCAAGAACGTGGCCGGCTACGACCTGATGCGGCTGCTCTGCGGCAGCTGGGGATCCCTGGCCCTGATCACGGCGGCCACCCTGCGCACCCAACCGATCCCGCCCCAGCGCCGCGGCCTCCGGCTGGCCGGTGCGCTGGAGCCGCTGGCGACGTTCTGCCGCTGGCTGCTCGACTCGAGCCTCACCCCCGAGCGCGTCGACTGGCAGCGACGTGGCGGTGGCACGTCCCTGGTGGTGAGCCTGGCCAGCATCAGCGCCCAGACCCTCGACGAACAGCTCGCCTGCATCCGGGAGAAGGCGCCGGGGCTCGAGCTCCGCACACTGGAGCCGGAAGAGCTGGCCACCGCCACCGCCCTCCCCACAGCCGTGCCCACAGCCGCCGGCCGGGGGGATCCGAGCACGCCGGGCTGGCTGCTGCGGCTCGGGGTGAAGCCCGACCAGACCGCCGGGATGCTGGCCGATCCCGCCCTGGACGGTCTGGATCTGGAACTGGGCGCCGGCTCCGGCCTGGGCTGCGGCTGGGCCGGAGCCCAGGCCGTGCCCGCCTACCGGATCGAGGCCCTGCGTCAGCTCTGCCGGGCCCGGAGCGGCTACCTCACGGTGTTGCAGCAACCCTCCGGGTCGACGCTTCCCGCCTGGCTGGATGCCCCCTCCCGCCCCATGATCGAAGCGATCAAGCGGCAGTTCGATCCGAAGCAGCAACTGGCGCGAGGCCGGCTGCCGGGGGTGGCTCCCCGGCACTGACGGCCCTGGCCACACCGGCGGCGTCACCGCCTGAGCCTCCGAGGTCGTCCAGCCAGTTCAGCAGGGCCGTGTTGACCAGCTCGGGCACCTCGTCGTGGGGGCAATGGCCCGCCTCCAGCACCACCTCGGTGGTGCTGGAGGCGGGGGCGTGGCGCTGGAAGGCCTGGCGACGCCCGGCGGCGTTGATCCAGGGATCGCGGATACCCCAGAGCAGCAGCAGGGGGCAGGCGAGTTCCGCGAAGAGTTCATCGAGGGGCTGGCCGCGGGGGATGTCGAACACCGTGCGGAACACGCCGAACGCCCCAGGGTCCAGTGAAGGCCGGCGGATCGCCTCCACCAGGGCGTCATCGACATTGGTGCGGTCGATGTACACCTGGTTCAGGGTGCGGCGGATCGTGGCGGGCCGGCGCAGGTTCTCGAACAGCAACCGCTGCAGCACAGGACTTCTCAGCAGGGCCGCTCCGATGGTCTGGCGGGTGATGGCCCCCCAGCCCCGCGGCGGTGCCTGCTCATCGCTGAACGGCCCGGCGGCGTTCAGCAGCACCACCCCGGCCGCCTGGGGCCCGAGGGCAACGCCCGCGGCAAGGGCGGCGAACCCCCCGAGCGAATTGCCCACCAGCACGGTCGGCCGGCCGATCCGCTCGGCCACGTAGGCGGCGAGCTGGTCGCGCCAGAGGGCTCCGCCGTAGGCCAGCTCCGCCGGCTTGGCGCTGCGGCCGAAGCCGAGCAGATCGAGGGCATGCACCTCATGGCTGACCGCCAGGGCCGGAATGTTGTGGCGCCAGTGGTCGGTGGAGGCCCCGAAGCCGTGCACCAGCAGCACGGCGGGCCCCCGGGGCTGGGCCGGGGCCGCCACCACGGCGTGGACGGCATGACCCCGGTGACTCCAGGGCTGGGCGATCGGCTGGTCGGACACCACGGGGGCCGGCGGGGAGGGTCGATGCTAGGGAGCCCGCCCGATCTCCCTTGCCCCTCGCCAGTGCTGACTGGAGCGCCGTGCTCCCGGGAATCGCCCTCTGGGCCCTGGCGCTCTATCTGCCGCTCACCCTGCCGCTCAGCCGGCTCGAGCAGGCCCTGGCGGCAGGGCCCCTGCCCCAGTACGCCCAGCAGTTGGTGCTGCTGGGCCTCAGCCTGCTGCTGGCCCTGCTGCTGGGCACGGCGACCGACCTGGCTCTGGGTCTGGCCCTGGGGCCGGGCTGGGCGTCGAGCCTCGGACTGATCGCCGTGGGCTGGGGCCTGTTCACAGCTCTCGCCAGTCGAGCCAGGGAAGATGGGGAATGATCGCCGCCGTGCTCTGGCGGTAGGCGACGTACGCGGGATGGAGCCGCTGCAGGGCCCGCTCCTCCCGCCTGGCCTTGCCGCCCAGCACGGCTGCCAGGCCGAACAACAGGGCCAGGTGGAGGAGGCTGCCGAAGACCAGGGTCACCCCCAGGGAGCAGAGGAGCACCGCCTGGTAGAGCGGATGGCGGCAGCGGGCGTAGGACCCGGACGTGACCAGGGCCGCCCCGGGCATCGGTTCCGGCAGGGGTGTGAGGCTGGGGCCGAGCCCCCAGAAGGCCTGGGCCGCCAGCACCAGCCCCAGCAGGAACAGCACGGCTCCAGCGATCGCCACTGGCAGGGGCCAGGCGTAGCCCCAGGCCCCGGGGCTGGGCCAGGGGGGCAGCAGATGGGCCGCAATCAGGACGAGCTGGGCCAGGAGCCACCACTCGCCGCGCCGGTTGTCCCGCCAGCCGCTCCAGCTCAGGCCCCAGCGGCGAAGCAGCCCCGGGGCCGGCTCCGCGGCGTGTTCTGCCTGGGGGGGGTCAGGTGGGGATTTCGGCAAGGGGATCAAGATCGGGGCCTCCTGGCGTCCCGCCCAGAACCAGGCGGAGCAGGATCGGCGCCAGGAAGGTGGTGCCGATCACCATCAACAGGATGGCCGCCTCGAGGGGTTTGGTGAGCAGGCCGGCCTGGCTGCCGAGCCCCAGGAAGATCAGGCCCACCTCGCCGCGGGGCATCATCCCCAGGCCCACCACCAGACGGTTGGTCTTCTCCTTGCTGACGTAGCTCCAGCCGGCCACCACCTTGCCCACGATCGCCACGGTGAGCAGGAAGGCGGCGACCACCAGCCCTTCGCGGTTCTCGGGGTTGAGCGGATTCAGCACCGAGAGATCCATGCTGGTGCCGATCAGCACGAAGAAGATGGTGGCGAACAGGGCCACCAGAGGCTGCACCGTGCCCTGGATGGCATGGGTGTGGCGCGAGCCGCTGAGGATCAGGCCCGCAGCGAAGGCTCCCAGGGCCGCCTCCAGGCCGATCGCCTGGGCTGCGAAGCAGGAGAGGGACAGCACCACGAAGGCGGCCACCACCACCTCGCCCGGGGCCTTGAGCCGATCCAGCACCCAGTCGAAGACAGGGGCGGCCTTGCTGCTGAGGAAGAGCGCTGCGGCCACGAACACGCCTGCGGCCGCAACCAGCTTGATCACCGGGCCGACAGCGAAGCCGCCGCCACCGGCCAGACTCACCACCACGGCGAGGATGACGATGCCGAGGATGTCATCGAGCACCGCGGCTCCGATCACGGTCTGCCCTTCGCGGGTCTTGAGGAACTTCAGTTCGCCGAACACGCTGGCGGTGATCCCGATCGAGGTGGCGGTCATCGCCGCCCCGGCAAACACCGCCGGAATCAACGGCACGTCGAACAAGTAGTAGAGGCCGGCCGTGCCAAGGGCGAAGGGGAGCACCACCCCGGTCACGGCCACCGTGGTGGCCTGAACCCCGACCGCCACGAGTTCGTCGAGCTCGCTTTCCAGGCCTGTCAGAAACAGCAGGGCGTAGAGGCCGATCTGGGAGACGGACTGGAGATTGGGGAAGGTCTCCGCATAGAGATCCTGCACGGTCTCGGGCGCCAGGTCGGCGAGCGAACCGAGCAGGGCCAGACCCCAGCCGCTCAGCTGCGCCTGGGTCTCGGGTGGCACGATCAGGTGCAGGCCCGAAACCCCGATCAGCACCCCCGCCACCAGTTCCCCCAGGATCGTGGGGAGCTGAACGCGCACCATCAGCTCGGCCAGCAGCCGGGCCGCCACGAAGATCACGAGGAACTCGCCGACCGAGATCAGGGTCTCGGCGACCTCGAGCTGGTGGCTGCCCACCTCTAGCAACAGCGCTGGCAGGGTCATAGGGAGTGTTCAGGCGCCGCTGACCGTAGGCCCGTCGCCCGGTGTTCGGACGCAGATCTCTAGGCAGCGGGAGGGGGCCGGCGTGGCAACCGTCGCTACCGTCCAACCACGGTCACCAGGGAGAGACAGGCCATGCAGGCGTCGGATGTCACAACGGGGTCCGTTTTCCAGACTCCCCCCGAGGGAGTGGACGGCGAGCTGCTCGAGCGGATCAACCGCTGGTGGCGAGCGGCGAAGTACCTGGCGGTGGGGATGATCTACCTGCAGGACAATCCACTGCTGCAGGAGCCGCTCAGACCCGAACACATCAAGAACCGGCTGCTGGGCCACTGGGGCTCCAGCCCGGGGCAGGCGTTCATCTGGGCCCATGCCAACCGGCTGATCCGCCAGCGGGACCTGGACATGATCTACCTGTCGGGGCCGGGCCACGGCGCACCTGGGGTGCTCGGACCCACCTACCTCGACGGCAGCTACAGCGAGGTCTACCCCGACAAATCCCGCGATGAAGCCGGGATGCGGCGCTTCTTCAAGCAGTTCTCGTTTCCGGGGCACATCGGCAGCCACTGCACCCCGGAAACCCCCGGCTCGATCCATGAAGGCGGTGAACTGGGCTACGTGCTCTCCCACGCCTGCGGGGCGGTGTTTGACAACCCCGATCTGATCGCCCTGGCCTGCGTCGGTGACGGCGAGGCGGAAACCGGACCGCTGGCCACCAGCTGGCACATCAACAAGTTCCTCAACCCGATCAGCGACGGGGCGGTGCTGCCGGTGCTGCACCTCAACGGCTACAAGATCGCCAACCCCACCCTGCTGGCCCGCATCCCCCGCGAGGAACTGGCCAGCCTGCTGCGCGGTTACGGCTGGGAGCCGCTGTTCGTCGAGGGCAGCGAACCGATGGCCATGCACGCCGCCATGGCCGCCGCCATGGAGGAAGCTGTCGGCCGCATCCAGGCCATCCAGGCCGAGGCGCGCCGCAGCGGCGAAGCCCAGCGCCCCCACTGGCCGATGATCGTGCTGCGCTCTCCCAAGGGCTGGACCGGACCCGCCGCCCTGGGCGACAAAAAACTGGAGGGCTTCTGGCGCGCCCACCAGGTGCCCCTGCCGGGCCCGCAGAAGGATCCCGAGCAGCTGGCGATGCTCGAGACCTGGCTGCGCAGCTACCGGCCCGAGGAGCTGTTCGACGAGCACGGCACCCTCCTGCCCGAGCTGCAGGCCCTCTCCCCCCAGGGGCTGCGGCGGATGGGCTCCAACCCCCATGCCAACGGCGGGCTGCTGCGCCACAGACTGCAGCTGCCGCCGATCGAGTCCTACGCGGTGACGGTGGACACTCCGGGCCGGGTCGAGGCGGAGAACACCTACCCGCTGGGGGAACTGCTGCGCGATGCGATCGGCCTCAACCCCGATTCGCTGCGGGTGTTCGGCCCCGATGAAACCGCCTCGAACCGCCTCCAGGCGATCTACGAGGTGAGCAAGAAGGTGTGGATGGAGGACCTGCTGCCCGAGGACAGCAACGGCAGTGAGCTGGCCCGCAGCGGCCGGGTGGTGGAGATGCTCTCCGAGCACACCCTGGTGGGAATGATGGAGGGCTACGTGCTCACCGGCCGCTACGGCTTCTTCCACACCTACGAGGCCTTCGCGCACGTGATCGCCTCGATGTTCAACCAGCACGCCAAGTGGCTGGAATCCTGCAACCTCCATGCCCCCTGGCGGGCACCGATCGGTCCCTGGACCTGTCTGATCTCCTCGACGGTCTGGCGCCAGGACCACAACGGCTTCACGCACCAGGACCCGGGCTTCATCGACCTGGCCGGCAACAAGAGCGGCGATGTGGTGCGCGTCTACATGCCGCCGGATGCCAACAGCCTGCTGGCGGTTGCAGAGGAGGCGATGCTGGAGACCAACGTCTGCAACATCATCGTCTCCGACAAGCAGAAGCATCTGCAGTACATGAACCTCGAGCAGGCCCGCGCCCACGTGGCCAAGGGGATCAGCATCGTGCGCTGGGCCAGCAACGACGACTGCGGCACCCAACCCGATGATCCCGATGTGGTGATGGCCTGCGCCGGCGACATCCCCTCCAAGGAGACCCTGGCGGCGGTGGAGATCCTGCGCCGGGAGATTCCCCAGCTCAAGATTCGCGTGCTCAACGTGGTGAAGCTGTTCGCCCTCACCCAGCCCAGCGAGCATCCCCACGGCCTCTCGGATCGGGACTTCGACAGCCTGTTCACCACCAACAAGCCGGTGATCTTCAATTTCCACGGTTATCCGTGGCTGATCCACCGGCTCACCTACCGCCGCACCAACCACGCCAACCTGCACGTGCGGGGATACAAGGAGAAGGGCAACATCAACACGCCGCTCGAGCTGGCGATGAACAACCAGATCGACCGCTTCAACCTGGTGATCGACGTGATCGACCGGGTGCCGAGCCTCGGTTCCCGCGCCGCCCACGTCAAGGAACAGATGAAGGACGCCATCCTGGCCAACCGTGCCTACGCCCACCAGCACGGCATGGACGCTCCTGAGGTCACCAACTGGCGCTGGACACCCCCCCAAGCATGACAACCATCAAACCCAAGACCCTGCGCCTGCCCACCCCGGGCTGTTATGCCGACCCCGACCGGAGTGGTCCGGAACCGGATGACGTGTTCGACGGCATGACCGAGCACCTCTTCTACAGCCTCGGCAAGCTGGCGCCCACAGCGACCCGCCACGACCTCTACGTCGCCCTCAGCTACGCCGTGCGCGACCGGCTGATGACCCGCTACCTGGCCGGGATCGAGGCGCTGCGGGCCGCACCGACGCGGGTGGTGTCCTACCTCTCGGCCGAGTTCCTGATCGGCCCCCAGCTCGGCAACAACCTGCTGATGCTGGGCATTCAGGATGCGGCCGCGGAAGCCCTGCGCCGCTTCGGCATCGACGACATCAACCTGATCCTCGATGTGGAGGAGGAGCCCGGGCTGGGGAACGGGGGCCTGGGCCGTCTAGCGGCCTGCTTCCTGGAATCCCTCGCCTCGCTGGAGATCCCTGCCACCGGCTATGGGATCCGCTACGAGTTCGGCATCTTCGACCAGCTGATCCGCGACGGCTGGCAGGTGGAGATCACCGACAAGTGGCTCAAGGGCGGCTGGCCCTGGGAGCTGCCCCAGCCCGACCAGGCCTGTTTCGTGGGCTTCGGCGGCCGCACCGAGAGCTACCAGGACGAGCACGGCCAGTACCGGGTGCGCTGGGTGCCGGCCGAACACGCCATCGGCATCCCCCACGATGTGCCGGTGCTGGGCTACCGGGTGAACACCTGCAACCGCCTGCGCCTCTGGCGCGCCGATGCCACCGAGAGCTTCGACTTCTATGCCTTCAACATCGGCGACTACTACGGCGCCGTGGAGGAGAAGGTGGGCAGTGAGACCCTCTCGAAGGTGCTCTACCCCAATGACGGCACGGCTGAAGGTCGGCGACTGCGGCTGAAGCAGCAGCACTTCTTCGTGAGCTGCTCCCTGCAGGACATGATCCGCAGCCTCGAGGCACGGGGCCTGCCGATCGCGGAGTTTCCGGACCACTGGGCCGTGCAGCTCAACGACACCCACCCGGCGATCGCGGTGGCCGAGCTGATGCGCCTGCTCATCGACGACAAGCATCTGGAGTGGGAGGACGCCTGGGCCATCACCACCCGCTCGCTCTCCTACACCAACCACACCCTGCTGCCCGAAGCCCTGGAGAAGTGGGGCCTCGAGCTGTTCGGCTCGCTGCTGCCCCGCCACCTGGAGCTGATCTTCGAGATCAACCGCCGTTTCCTGCAGCAGGTGCGCATCCGCTACCCCGGCAACGAGGCCGTGCTGCAGCGCGTCTCGATCATCGATGAGGAGGGGGGCAAATCGGTGCGGATGGCCCATCTGGCCACCGTGGCCTCCCACCACGTCAACGGCGTGGCCGCGCTGCACAGCGAGCTGGTGAAGACCCAGCTCTTCCCGGAGTTCGCCGACCTCTGGCCGGAGAAGTTCACGAACGTGACCAACGGGGTCACCCCGCGACGCTGGGTGGCCCTCGCGAACCCCCAGCTCTCCGGACTCCTGGATGAGGTGATCGGGGACCGCTGGGTGCAGGACCTGAGCCAGCTGCGCCAGCTCGAGAACTACGTCGACGACACCAGCTTCCTGGAGCGCTGGGGGGCCACCAAACTGGCGGTGAAAAACCAGCTCAGTCACTACATTCACCGTCACACCGGCGTGCTGGTGGATCCGGCCTCCCTGTTCGACGTCCAGGTCAAGCGCATCCACGAATACAAGCGCCAGCACCTCAATGCCCTGCAGGTGATTGCCCAGTACCTGCGCATCAAGAACGGCGAGGGGGACCATCTGGCACCGCGCACGGTGATCTTCGGGGGCAAGGCAGCGCCGGGCTATTACATGGCCAAGCTGATCATCCGCTTCATCAACGGCATCGCCGAAACCATCAATGCCGACCCCGACATGGAGGGCCGGCTGCGGGTGATCTTCCTGGCGGACTACAACGTGAAGCTGGGCGAGCGTGTGTATCCCGCCTCCGACCTCTCCGAGCAGATCTCGACAGCCGGCAAGGAGGCTTCAGGAACGGGCAACATGAAGTTCGCCATGAATGGGGCGCTCACGATCGGCACCCTCGATGGCGCCAATGTGGAGATCCGCGAGCAGGTCGGCGCGGACAACTTCTTCCTCTTCGGCAAGACCGCCGAGGAGATCATGGCGCTGCACGATGCCGGCTACCGCCCTTGGGAGCTGATCAGTGCGATGCCGGAACTCACCGAAGTGCTGCGTCTGGTAGAGCAGGGACACTTCAGCAATGGTGACGGCGAACTGTTCCGCCCACTGCTGCAGAACCTCACCGGACGTGATCCCTTTTTCGTGCTGGCCGACTTCAACGACTACCTGCGCGCCCAAGCCGAGGTGAACACGGCCTGGGCGGATCGCCGTCGCTGGAACCGGATGTCCCTGCTCAACTCCGCCCGGAGCGGCTTCTTCTCGTCGGACCGCTCGATCGCCGAGTACGCCGAACGGATCTGGAGAGCCGAGCCCTTCCCGGTGACGATCAAGTGCGAGATGGAGGACGAACCGGGCTGAGGCCCTCCCGGTTCAGCCCCGATCGGGCAGGTCCGGGGTCTGGTGGAGCAGCCGATTGAGACGCAACCGGTCCGCATTGAGGGGATCCGGGGCCAGTTCACCGGCCACCTCACGGAACTTCTGCTCCACCTCTTCCGGCATGCGCACGTCGAAGATGCGCTCCATCAGCGCCTCGATCGAGAACAGATGGGCATTGATGTTCTCCAGATCGGCCATGGCCTGCTGGAGGGCATCGGGTTCGGAGGCGTCACCGGGGGCCACGGCGGCCCCACCCGGCTCGGCCTTGGCCGCGGGTGGGGAGGCGGCCTCACCGGCCGCATCCTGCTGCTTCTGGAGTTCTTCCATCACCCGGCCGGCCAGGGTCCGGAAGGACTGCAGCGCGGCCCAGTTGAGCTCCTGCTGCTGCCTCAGCGTTGGATTCTCACGGATCAATCGGTCGTGTTCCCGATAGAAACGCTGGCAATCAGGGCACTGGCAGGGCTCTTCGGGCACCGCGCTCCCCAGGGATGTCAGGCTCCATCATGACACCGAGCCCCGGAGGGCTGACTGATCCGGGCTCAGGCGGCCAGGGGGCCAGCCCCGGAGAGGTCGCCGGAGTCATCCTCCTCACCGTTGGCGGCCGGCAGTGGGATCTCGATCGAGCTGACCACCTGGATGACATCCCGCAGCCGCATCGAATCGGCGAACCACCCCATCGCCTGCTCGGTATCCCCACGGCGCTCGGCATCGCCCGCCTGCTCTTCGTGGGCCTCGGCCAGCAACGCCAGCCAGCAGAGGCAACGGGCCTGAACCACCGAGAGGTCCAGCTCGTCGAGCTGGCCATCGGCAATGCGCTCGCTCTCCTGCTGCACCAGCAGACGAAGGCGCAGATCGTGCAATGGCGTCATCGCGGTCCGGCGGCTGAAGCCACGCTAGCGACGGTGCTGAGGATGAACAGGCCACCACCGGTAGCGCCAACTACCGAACGCCCAGCGGCCGTGCCCGGGCCCAGCCGAGCTGCGCACCGCTGAGCCTTCGCCAGCTGAGCGGCGGCTGATGATCGACGGGGCTGGCGGGACTCGAACCCACGACCTACGGTTTAGGAAACCGTCGCTCTATCCGGCTGAGCTACAGCCCCGGGGCCGCCATTATGCGCGGGCCCGGGCTCCAAGGGCGCGCCGGTGGGCCAATCCGGTCGGCCGCTCCGGTCGCCCGCACCGGTCGCCCTGCGAGCACACCCAACCGAAGCGACCACACCCCAACCAGCCAGGACCTCCAGAAGGCCTCCCTCCAGCCGGGTTCCTTCGAGCAGGCATCATGGGGGGGAAAGCAGGCGAGGTGATCGCGACCGGGTGGTGGACGGCCTTCGGGTCCGAGACCAGCCCGGTTGAGGAAAGTCCGGGCTCCCCAATGGCCAGGCTTGCTGGGTAACGCCCAGTGCGGGTGACCGTGAGGACAGTGCCACAGAAACACACCGCCGATGGCCGGGGCCCGTCCCTGTGCACAGGCAAGGGTGCAAAGGTGCGGTAAGAGCGCACCAGCAGCATCGAGAGGTGCTGGCTCGGTAAACCCCGGCCGGGAGCAAGGCCCAGGGACAAGGGTTGGCCATGACACCCGTCCCGACCCAAGTGCGCCGCTCGAGGCCGCCGGCAACGGCGGTCCCAGACAGATGATCACCCCAGGCAGGGCTTCGCCCTGCCTGGAACAGAACCCGGCTTACGCCCTGCTTTCACCCCTACGCCACCGCCAGATGGGTCCTCGCCGTTAGCGCAGGAGCAAGCCCGAGCCCCCCAGGGGATGGACCCACGGGGCCGGACGTGCTGCGGTGGATCGCCGCAAGACATCCGGGCTGACATCACACCGCAACCCAGCCTGGATCAATCAAACACACCATGCCGGCCAATCGCGGCAGGCTGAGATGGGAAACCTGATGGACGAAATGGCGGCTTGGGGGGGAGCACTTCTGCCAAGGAGTCAGCAACGCTGAGCCTTCTGGCGCAGGAGCTTCCTCGGCGAAGCGAAGCGGGAAGGCAAACGTTCACCAGAGGTCGTGATTTGCGGCACAAGGCCCCGAATCGACACGCCACGGGTGCTGGGCTGGAACCGTACAGCACATTGGGTTTGACTCCATAATGGAACGACTGCCACCAAGACTCCAGTTCCATGCAGGTTAAATTCTACGGAGTCCGCGGATCAATCTCCGTCTCCGGAGAACAGTACACAAGGTTTGGAGGCAACACAACATGCCTCCAAATCATGGCCCCGGAGACAAGGAGAATTGGCATCATTGACGCAGGAACAGGGATCAGAAAGCTCGGCGCCGATTTCACCGCGATGGGGACCGATCAAAAGGAGATCTTCATTGCATTCACACATTTTCACTGGGACCACATCCAAGGATTCCCATTCTTCGGCCCAGCCTATGACCCAACCACCACGATCAAGATCCTGGCCAAAGGCGGGAAGCGGCGCGCCCACACGCTGAAAGATATTTTCGCAACTCAGATGCAGGAAACATATTTTCCCGTTTCAATGCGGGACATGGGTGCCAACTTTGATTTCATCTTGCTCGATAGCTCCTCTCACACCTTCATCCCGCCCGACGGCATCCCTGTCACAATCAAAGCCATCAAGCACAGACACCCCGGAGACGCCTACAGCTATCGCTACGAACGGGCCGGCCGCTCCATCGTATTTTCAACAGACATCGAACACGGCGACGCAATTGACGAAAATATTGTGACCTTTGCCCAAGGCGCAGACATCCTGATTCATGACGGTCAATATTCCAACGAAGAGCTTGCCACCAAAAGGGGTTGGGGTCACAGCAGCTTTGAGCAGGCCGCCGAAGTTGCCATAAGAGCCAATGTCAGACAATTGGTGGTCACCCATCACGACCCCGACCACGACGACGACTATCTGGAAAACGCCGAGAAATTATGTCAGGATATTTTTCCGGACGCTCTTTTCGCACGCGAAGGGATGGTTCTCTCGACATGAAGAAAAGACCTCATACCTGAGTGCACTCCTCACCAACCTTCATGCCCAAGGGTTGGGTTCCCGCGCAGCAGGGCCAGCATCACAGCCAAGCCAACGGAAGAGCTCCCAAAAACCGGCGCTACTGTGCCTGCCTACCCAGACTGTGCTTACTTACAGCGTGCTTGTCAGTGTGCCTAGTCTGAGCAAGCCCGCGTAATCCAGAGCAAGTCGGCCTTCGGGGAAGCCAAGGGGATCTGATCATGAACACACCGGTCATGGCGAAGCTTCGCCTTCTCACCAGAACCTGCATCAGCGGCACTCCCCTCCTTCTCCTGGCATGGGTTGGGTGCCATGGCGCCGCAGCCATCGCCCAGCCCATCGCCGGGCCATCGCCGATCCCTTCCCCCATGTCTCAGGGCAGCGATCCAGCCTCACGCATCGGGACCAACCTGGGAGCCGTGCGCTATTGCCGCCGTAATTATCGGGCGGATGACATCTTCAGCTCCCGTTTCAAGGCTCTGGAACAGCTCGCCAACGAGGCACTGCTGAATCTTTCCAGTGACAAGCAAGTACGCGCCAGACGCCAGATGGCCGCGGTGGAACAATCAGGCCAATTCGAAGGAAAACCCCTGACCCCTATCCAGTGTGAGGCTGTCAGAAAGGGTTTTCTGGAGCATTACCGCTGACATGCCACACCATCAGCGGCTGATGCCCACAGGCAGGCCAAACGGTCCACACGTCAGCAGAACAGCCACCGCCGCTCGGATTGGGTGGATGAGAGTGGATGGGGTGGATTGGTGGATGGGATGGCTTCGCGGATGGGATGAACCAACCTCTCACGCTTGAGCCTGATCAGCATCAACCTGCATCGAGAGATCATGTCATCGCTGCCGGGACCACCCCCACCTGCCTCCTGCCCGGGGATGGGATGCCCCCCATCGGCTGTACCCTGCCCCGCGGCTAGGTTCGAAAGGACCCTGAGCCCCGTTGGCGTCACCCGCCGGTGCACCCCTCGACCATCGGCGATCGGCCACTGCCCTCCTCCATCCGCGACGTGACCCCCGAACGCCGCCGACAGCTGCTCGCCTTCCTGGCGGGCCTCGGGCTGGACCCGGAGGCCCCCGGTGGTCCCGGCCGCGACGATGGCGCCCTGGCCCCGATCGACGAGGCCCTCACCCACACCTCGGCGCTGCTGGGCCCCAACCACGAGCGGCTGGAATTCCTGGGTGACGCGGTGCTGCGGCTGGCGGCATCCGAGTACCTCCGGACCCACCATGGCGCCCTCAGCGTCGGCCGCCACGCCGCACTGCGGGCCCAGCTGGTCAGCGACCGGTGGCTGGCGGACCTGGCGACCAGCTGCGGCATCCCGAGCGTGTGGCGGATCGGTGCAATGGCCAGGGGCGACAGGGCGGGGCTGGCCACGGTGCGGGCCGAACTCTGCGAGGCCCTGATCGGAGGGCTGTACACCAGCTGGGGATCCCTCGACCCCGTGCATCGCTGGCTCACGCCCCACTGGCAGCGCAGCTGCAGCGAGCTCCTGGCCGATCCGGATCGCCACAACTGGAAATCAGCCCTGCAGGAGTGGAGCCAGGGTGAGGGCCTGGGGCTGCCGGTCTACGCCTGCGAGGAACACTCCAGGGCCCACGGCGACCCCCGCCGCTTCCGCTGCAGGGTGACATTGCAGGGAGAGCCCATGGATCTGGAAGGCTGGGGCCCATCCCGCCGCAGTGCGGAGCAGGACGCCGCCCGGCTCGCCCTGGCGACGATCAGGCCTGCTCCAGGGTCTTGAGGGGGATGGTCACCAGCTTGTCCCAGTTACCGCCCTCGAAGAGCACCGCCGCCTGACTGCCGCTGAGCCGCTGCACGAAGCCCTTGTAGCCGTTGTAGATGGATCGGGCGTCTCTCACCACCACGGTGGAGCCCGGCAGGATCGGCAGGTCGGGCATGGCAGGGGTCCGGCGTGAAGCCATTATCGACCGCAGCAGCCTCCAGCGGCATGGATCCCCATCCAGATGATCCGGCACCCCCCCCTCCGGAGCTGGGGAGCCCGGAGAGCCCGATCCCGCTGGAGGCCACCGAGGACGACCTGCTCGTGGTGGGCAAAGTGGTCGCGGCCCAGGGGCTGAAAGGGGAACTGCGGGTGTTGCCGATGAGCGACTTTCCGGAGCGCTTCACCCGGCCGGGTCGCCGCTGGCTGCAGCGGGGTCAGGACGCGGCCCGGGCCGTGGAGCTGAAGAGCGGGCGGCAGCTGCCGGGCAAGGAGCTCTTCGTGGTCCGCCTGGCGGAGGTGGACAGCCGCGAGGCCGCCGAAGCCCTGGTGGGCCAGAGCCTGCTGGTGCGCGCCAGGGATCGCCCCCGGCTGGCCCGCGGCGAATTCCACCTGCTCGACCTGGTGGGCCTGGAGGTGCGGCTGCTGGACACGGGCGCCCGGGTGGGCACCGTGACCGACCTGGTGCATGCCGGCCAGGACCTGCTCCAGGTGGAGGCCGGAGGTCGCCTCCTGCTGATTCCCTTCGTGGCGGCGATCGTGCCGGAGGTGAACCTGGACGGAGGCTGGATCGGCATCACCCCACCGCCGGGGCTGCTGGAGCTCTGAGGCGGCAGCAGATCGGCCCGCCGGCCCCCGAACGTACCCCCGAACCTGGGCCTGGAACCTGAACCTGCCCTTGAATGGGTCCGACGCCTTGGTCCGATGAGCTCCAGCACCCTGGTTCCCGTGATCCTGTGCGGTGGCACCGGCACCCGCCTGTGGCCGCTGTCCCGGGCGAGCTATCCCAAGCAGTACTGGGCCCTGGGCAGCAGTGGTGAGGAAACCCTTCTGCAGCAGACCCATCAGCGGCTGGCCGGGCTGCCCGGGCTGGCTCCGCCACTGCTGATCTGCAACGAGGACCACCGCTTCATCGTGGCGGAACAGATGCGCCAGATCGGGGTCGAACCCGCCGGAATCCTGCTGGAGCCGATCGGGCGCAACACGGCACCGGCGGTGGCGGTGGCGGCGCTTCAGGCGACCGCGCAGGGGGAGGATCCGCTGCTGCTGGTGCTCGCCGCGGACCATGTGGTGCGGGACACCGAGCGGTTCCGCCAGACGGTGGTGGCGGGGCTCGAGGTGGCCGAGGCTGGCCGGCTGGTGACGTTCGGGATCGTGCCCACCGCCCCGGAGACCGGGTACGGCTACATCGAGGCAGCGGAACCCCTCGCCACCGGCGCACTCAGCCAGCCGCAGGCCGTGCCGATCCAGCGCTTCGTCGAGAAACCCGATCGCGCCACGGCGGAAGGCTTCCTGGCCTCCAGCCGTTTCACCTGGAACAGCGGCATGTTCCTGTTCAAGGCGAGTGCGGTGCTGGCGGAGCTCGAACGGCTGGCCCCGGAGGTGGTGAGCGCCTGTCGCTCGGCCCTGGAGCACGACGCGGCTGACCTGGATTTCCTGCGGCTCGAGCGGGAGGCCTTCGCCGGCTGCCCCAATGTGGCGATCGACGTGGCCGTGATGGAGAGGACCTCCCTGGGCAGCGTGCTGCCGTTGCAGGCCGGCTGGAGCGATGTGGGCAGCTGGAGTGCCCTGTGGGAGACGGCGGACCGCGACGGCGACGGCAACGTGCTGCGCGGCCGGGTGATCAGCGAGGCGAGCCGCAACTGCTACCTGCGCAGCGAGCACCGGCTGGTGGTGGGTCTCGGCGTGGAGGATCTGGTGGTGGTGGAAACCGACGACGTGGTGCTGGTGGCCCACCGGGAGCGGGCCCAGGACGTCAAGGCTGTGGTGGGGCTGCTGGAGCGGGAGGGGGCCCGGGAGAGCAGGGCGCACCGGAAGATCTACAGACCCTGGGGCTCCTACGACGGGGTCGTGGAGGGTGAGCGCTGGCAGGTGAAGAAGATCGTGGTCAACCCCGGCGCCAGCCTGTCGCTGCAGATGCACCACCACCGCGCCGAGCACTGGGTGGTGGTGAAGGGCACGGCGGTGGTGGAGAAGGACGGTACCGAGGAACTGGTGGGGGAGAACCAGAGCACCTACATCCCACTGGGTGCCCGGCACCGGCTGAGCAACCCCGGCAAGATCCCCGTCGAGATGATCGAGGTGCAGAGCGGCTCTTACCTGGGCGAGGACGACATCGTGCGCTTCGAGGACCGCTACGGACGCAGTGACGCCCTGCTGCGACCCTGAGGGGCCTCGCCGCTGCCGCCGCCCTGCCCCCTCACTCCACCGTGACGCTCTTGGCCAGGTTGCGGGGCTGATCCACGTCCAGACCGCGGTGGGCGGCGATGTGGTAACTCAGCAGCTGCATCGGGATGACGGTGAGCAGGGGGCTCAGCAGTTCATCCACCTCCGGCACCGGCAGCAGCACATCGAACAGGCCGGTGTCGGGCCCCTCGGGGGCCACGCCGATCAGCTGGGCATCACGGGCCTTGGCCTCCTGGGCATTGCTGAGCACCTTGTCGAACACCGTGCCGGGCATGGCGATCGACACCACGGGAACCCGGGCATCGAGCAGGGCGATCGGCCCATGCTTCATCTCCCCGGCCGGGTAGCCCTCGGCATGGATGTAGCTGATTTCCTTGAGCTTGAGGGCCCCCTCGAGGGCAATCGGGTAATTGATCCCGCGCCCGAGGAAGATCACATCCTGGGTATCGGCGAACAGGTGCGCCAGAGCCTCACAGCGCTGGTCGTGGTCGGCCACCAGGCGCTCCAGCAGGGCAGGCAGCTGACGCAGCTGACTCACGAGATCGCGCAGCTGCCGGGGCCCGCCGGGGCCGCTGGCGCCCCCGCGCCGCTCGGCCAGGGCCAGGGCCAGCCCGTAGAAGGCGAGCAGCTGGCCGAGGAAGGTCTTGGTGGCGGCGACGCCCACCTCGATGCCGGCGCCGATGTCGAGGATGTGGGGCACCATCCGGGCCAGGGAGCTCTCCGGCCGGTTGGTGATCCCCAGCAGCCTGGGCGCGAAGGCCGGGTCGGCCACCAGGCGACGCCGTTCCTGCTCCATCGCCAGGGCCGCCAGGGTGTCCGCGGTCTCGCCCGACTGGGTGACCCCGATCGTGAGGGTGTGCCGGCTCAGCGGGGGTGGCGCATAGCGGAACTCACTGGCATAGAACACGCTGGTGGGGATGCCGGCCAGCTGCTCCAGCAGGTAGGCGCCCACCAGGGCGGCATGCCGGCTCGTGCCGCAGGCCAGGATCTGAACCCGCTCGAGCCCCTCGTATAACCCCGGATCGAGAGGCAGCGCCACCAGACGTCCCTCGGTGGGCTCCGGCAGATGGCGCGCCACCCAGAGGGCCGCCGTTTCCGGTTGCTCATGGATTTCCTTGAGCATGAAGTGGCGGAAGCTGCGCTTGTCAGCCACGTGCTCGGTGCCGCTGAGCAGGCTCGGTGTGCGCTGCACCCGGCGCCCGCTGCCGTCGTAGAGCTCGATGCCCAGCGGGGTCAGCAGAGCCACCTCGCCATCCTCCATGGGGAGGATGGTGCGGGTGAAACCCGCCAGGGCAGGGGTGTCGCTGGCACAGAGAAATTCACCTTCGCCGAGCCCGATCAGCAGAGGTGCCGCCCGGCGGGCCACCACGAGGGCACCGGGTGCCTGGGCCCAGACGACAGCCAGGGCGTAGGCCCCATGAAGCTGGGGCAACACCTCCTGCACCGCCCGCAGCAGCAGGCTGGCGTCTGCGGGCTGGCCGGAGGCCTGCAGTCGCTCCAGCTGCCTGGCGAGGAGGTGCGGGATGACCTCGGTGTCGGTGTCAGAGCGAAAGACGACCCCCTCGCTCTGCAGCTGCTCCCGCAGGCTGCGATGGTTTTCGATGATGCCGTTCTGGACCACGGCCAGCTCACCCCGCCCGTCGAGATGGGGGTGGGCATTGCGCTCTTCCGGCTTGCCGTGGGTGGCCCAGCGGGTATGGCCGATGCCGCAGTGCCCCGGCGCCCCCTCGGCCTCATAGCGGGCCGTGAGGTTGACCAGCTTGCCCTCAGCCCGGAGACAGTGCAGCCGTCCAGGCGGCTCCCCGTCAACGCCTGCCGAACCGGAGGGAGCGAGTTCGACGGTGGCGATGCCGGCAGAGTCGTAGCCGCGGTACTCCAACTGACGCAGACCCTCGAGCAGCTGGGGGGCCGCTTCCCGTGAACCGATCAGGGCAACGATGCCGCACATAGGGCAGGAGCAAAAAAAAGCCCGGCAGCGGGCCGGGCCTGAGCTTATGGGAGATGGCCCTGCCATCCGTATGGGAGATGGCGCTGCCATCCGCTGCGGATCCGACGGGAGGGGTCAGCCGGTGACCGCGAGCGTTCGGCGCGGGGATCGCCAGGCGATGGACAGGCCGCCATTCCAGGCCGCCATGCAGAGCAGCGTCCGGAATCCGCAGGCCTGGTCCTCAGTAGGCCAGGCCCATGGAACGGGTGGTCTCGTCGCCGAGGTAGACGCGGATCGAGAGGAAATCGGTGGGGCAGGCGGTTTCGCAGCGCTTGCAGCCGACGCAGTCCTCGGTGCGGGGGGATGAGGCGATCTGGCCGGCCTTGCAGCCATCCCAGGGAACCATTTCCAGCACATCCAGAGGGCAGGCGCGGACGCACTGGGTGCAGCCGATGCAGGTGTCGTAGATCTTGACGGCGTGGGACATCTGGACTCCGGTGTGCTGAGACTCGGCGTGCCGCCAAAGGTACCCAAGCTGTCCGGATTGGATCTGCCCCGAGCCCGAGGCCTTCACCCTTGTTCATACGGGCCCTCCCGTGGCCCGGCAGCCCCCTCTGCACGCGTTCACCACCTGCCGAGACACCTACCGAGACGTCCCGAGAGGCCGTGGCGGGAGACCCGTCAGGGCGACCCGTAGAGTGCATCGACTCTCACAGCGGCCATGTCCCAGGAAGCGATCTTCGAGAAAGTGCGCTCCATCGTTGCCGAGCAGCTCAGCGTCGACGCGGCCGAGGTGAAGACCGAGTCCAACTTCCAGAACGACCTGGGCGCTGACTCCCTCGACACGGTGGAACTGGTGATGGCCCTGGAGGAAGCCTTCGACATCGAGATTCCCGACGAGGCCGCCGAAGGCATCACCACCGTGGGCGATGCCGTGAAGTACATCCAGGACAAGCAGGCCTGAACCGCTCCATGGTCCAGGGTCTGCAGCGCGTCGTCATCACCGGCCTCGGCGCGGTCACTCCGATCGGCAATGACGTTTCCAGCTACTGGGAGGGTCTGTGCAGTGGTCGCAATGGCGTCACGGGGATCACCCTGTTCGACGCCAGCCGCCATGCCTGCCGCTTCGCCGCTGAGGTCAAGCAGTTCGATCCCAGCGGATGGCTGGAGCCCAAGGAGGCGAAGCGCTGGGACCGCTTCTGCCAGTTCGCCGTGGTCGCCGCCAAGCAGGCCGTCGGGCATGCCGGCCTGACCATTGATGAAAGCAACCAGCACCGGGTCGGCACGGCGATCGGCTCCGGCGTGGGCGGCCTGCTGATGATGGAAACCCAGGCCCACGTGCTGGCCGACCGGGGACCGGATCGGGTCAGCCCCTTCTGCGTGCCGATGATGATCCCCAACATGGCCACCGGCCTGACGGCGATCGCCCTTGGTGCCAAGGGACCGAGCACGGCCGTGGCCACCGCCTGCGCGGCGGGATCCAACGCCATCGGGGATGCCTACCGACTGATTCAGCTCGGTCTGGCCGATGCGATGGTCTGCGGGGGGGCCGAGTCCGCGATCACCCCGCTGGGCGTCGCCGGCTTTGCCAGCGCCAAGGCCCTGTCCTTCCGCAACGACGATCCGGCCACGGCCAGCCGTCCCTTCGATGCGGAGCGGAACGGCTTCGTGATCGGCGAGGGCGCGGGCGTGCTCGTGCTGGAGAGCCTCAGCCACGCCGAGGCCAGGGGAGCCCGGATCCTCGCCGAGGTGGTGGGGTACGGCATGACCTGCGATGCCCACCACATCACCTCCCCGTCCCCGGGGGGTGTCGGCGGCGCCGAAGCCATGCGCCAGGCCCTGCTGGATGCCAGGCTCGACGCCGACGCCGTGGACTACGTCAACGCCCACGGCACCAGCACCCCAGCCAACGACAGCAACGAGACCTCCGCGATCAAGAGCGCTCTCGGTGCCCGGGCCCACGCCATCCCGGTGAGCTCCACCAAGTCGATGACCGGCCATCTGCTCGGAGGCAGCGGCGGCATCGAGGCCGTGGCGGCGGTGCTGGCCATGGAGCACGGCATCGTTCCCCCTACGATCAATTACCAAAATCCGGATCCGGCCTGTGATCTGGATGTCGTGCCCAACCAGGCCCGGGAACAGAAACTCGATGTGGTGCTCTCCAACTCCTTCGGATTCGGTGGCCACAACGTCTGTCTGGCCTTCCAGCGCCTGAGTTCCGGTGCATGAGCTGATGACCCGTTAGCTCGACAGTCCGGCCTTGCCTGTTGCGTACACCCCGACCCACCCCTATCCCTAGTCCCCCGATGGTCGCCACCCCAACCGCCTCCACGTCTTCCGCCAGCCAGCTGGAAACGCTCTGCATCAACAGCATCCGCTTCCTGGCCGTCGATGCGATCAACAAGTCGAACTCGGGTCACCCCGGGCTCCCCATGGGCTGCGCCCCCATGGCCTTCGCCCTGTGGGACAAGACGCTCAAGCACAACCCCAAGAACCCCAAGTGGTTCAACCGCGACCGCTTCGTGCTCTCGGCGGGCCACGGCTGCATGCTGCTGTACGCCCTGCTGCACCTCACCGGCTACGACTCGGTGACCCTCGAGGACCTCAAGCAGTTCCGGCAGTGGGGATCCAAGACCCCCGGCCACCCCGAGACCTTCGAGACCGCCGGCGTCGAGGTGACCACCGGGCCCCTGGGTCAGGGGATCGCCAACGCCGTGGGACTGGCCATGGCCGAAGCCCATCTGGCGGCGAAGTTCAACAGGCCCGACTGCACCGTCGTCGATCACCACACCTACGTGATCATGGGCGATGGCTGCCATCAGGAAGGCATCAGCGGTGAGGCGGCCTCCCTCGCCGGTCACCTGGGTCTGGGCAAGCTGATCGCCCTCTACGACGACAACCACATCACCATCGACGGCAACACCGAGGTGTCCTTCACCGAGGATGTGCTGAAGCGCTACGAGGCCTACGGCTGGCACACCATCCACGTGCCTGACGGCAACACCGACGTGGCCGCCATCGCCCGGGCGATCGAGGCAGCCAAGGCCGTGACCGACCGGCCCTCGATGATCAAGGTCACCACCACGATCGGCTACGGCTCACCCAACAAGGCCAACACCGCCGGCGTTCACGGCGCCGCCCTGGGAGCCGACGAGGCCGAACTCACCCGCAAGAACCTCGCCTGGAGCTACGGCCCCTTCGAAGTGCCCCAGGAGTCCTACGACCACTGGCGTCAGGCCCTGAGCCGCGGTGCCGCTGCCGAGGCCGCCTGGAACAACACCCTGGCCGACTACCGCGCCAAGTATCCGGCCGAGGCGGCCCAGTTCGAGCGCCAGCTGCGGGGGGAACTGCCCCAGGGCTGGGATGCCAACCTCCCCAGCTACACCCCTGAGGACAAGGGCCTGGCCACCCGCCAGCACTCCTACAACTGCCTCAACGCGATCGGCCCCAACCTGCCCGAGCTGATCGGTGGTTCCGCCGACCTCACCCACTCCAACCTCACCGACATCAAGGGGGAGAAGGGCTTCCAGAAGGGTGCCGAGGCCAACCGCTACCTGCACTTCGGTGTGCGGGAGCACGCCATGGCCGCCATCCTCAACGGTCTCGCGTACCACGCCAGCGGCCTGATTCCCTACGGCGGCACCTTTGCGGTGTTCGCCGGCTATGCCCTGGGGGCGATCCGCCTCTCCGCCCTGAGCGAGATCGGTGTGATCTACGTGCTCACCCACGATTCGATCGGTCTGGGTGAGGACGGCCCCACCCACCAGCCGATCGAGACCCTGGCCAGCCTGCGGGCCCTTCCCAACCTGCTGGTGATCCGCCCGGGCGACGGCAATGAGACCAGCGGTGCCTACCAGGTGGCGATCACCAACCGGACGCGCCCCACGGCCCTCATCCTCAGCCGTCAGGCGATGGCGAACCAGGCGAATTCCACCGCCGCCGCCGTGGCCCGCGGGGGCTACATCCTCGAGGACAGCAACGGCAGCCCCGACCTGATCCTGATCGGCACCGGCACCGAACTGGATCTGTGCGTGAAGGCCGCGGCCCAGCTGCGGGCCGAGGGCAAGAACGTGCGGGTGGTGTCGATGCCCTGCGTCGAGCTGTTCGAGGAGCAGGACGCCGCCTACCGCGAGAGCGTTCTGCCCAGCACGGTGCGCAAGCGGCTGGTGGTGGAGGCCTCCAGCTCCTTCGGCTGGCACAAGTACACCGGCTTCGAGGGCGACAGCGTCTCGATCGACCGCTTCGGTGCCTCGGCCCCCGGTCCGGTCTGCATGGAGCAGTTCGGCTTCACGGTGGACAACGTGGTGGCCAAGGCCAAGGCACTGGGCTGAGCCCCGTACCGGCGGCGCGCTCCAAGCCCCCTACTGCAAGCCCCGCCCTACGGCGGGGCTTTTGTCGTTCCGCGCAGACTGGGATGGCCACTCCCAGGACGCGTGCGCTTCCTCCTTCGCCGGTTCCGCCTTCAGCCGCAGCCCTGGATCACGCTGGCGATCGATGGCCTGGCCGTGGCGCTGTTCGCCTCGGTGCTGCCGCAGTGCTCGGCCCTGACCGGAGATTCGGCACCAGGCAGCGACAACCCTTCCGGCATCAGCGGCAGCGGCAGCCGGGCCAGCCTGCTCAGCCCTGAGGCGGGGCGCCTCCCCGTGGAACGGGTGACGCTGAACCCGGAGGTGGAGGGGCTGGAGCACCCCTGGGGGATGGCCTGGCTGCCCAACGGCGATCTGCTGATCACCGAACGGCCGGGCCGGCTGCGGATCGTTCGGGATGGGCAGCTTGATCCCGAGCCGGTGGCCGGCCTGGCCCCGGTGGCGGCGGATGTGGTGGCAGACCAGCTGTTCGCCTCCAGCCAGGGCGGACTCCTCGACATCGCGGTGCATCCGCGCTTCGCGGAGACCGGCTGGGTGTACTTCAGCTATGCCCACGGCACCCAGGAGTCGAACCGCACCCGCGTGGCCCGGGCCCGGTTCGACGGCCGCCGTCTGCGCGACTGGCAGGTGATCTTCGCGGTGAACCGCAGCAAGCCGGGCGGTCAGCACTTCGGCTCACGGCTGCTCTGGCTGCCCGACGAGACCCTGCTGGTGTCGATCGGGGATGGCGGCAACCCGCCGCTGAGCCTCGATGGCGCCTGGATCCGCCTGCAGGCCCAGCACCCCGCCAGCCACCTGGGCAAGGTGATCCGGCTGCGCGACGACGGCTCCATTCCCCCGGACAACCCCTTCGCAGGTGGGAGGGCCGGGGAGCGTGCCGGCGTGCAGGCCACCGATCCGGCGGTGTGGAGCCTTGGCCACCGCAACATCCAGGGGATGGCCTACGACCCGGTGCACGGGCGGGTCTGGGCCACGGAGCACGGTTCGCGCGGCGGCGACGAGCTCAACCGGCTGAAACCTGGGGGCAACCATGGCTGGCCTGTCGTCTCCCACAGCCGGGAGTACAGCACCGGCCTGCCGGTGGCACCGGTCACGGCAGCGCCGGGGTACGTCTCACCGCGGCGGGTGTGGATGGACACCATCGCCCCCTCCGGTCTGGCGGTGCTGCAGGGGGATCGGATACCGGCATGGCGCGGCGACCTGTTCGCGGGCGGGCTCGTGGCCCGGGGGGTGCGCCGGCTGCAGCTGAACGCGGCGGGTGAGGTGATCACCGAGTCGGTGCTGCCGGTGGGGGCCCGGGTGCGGGATGTGCGGCAGGGTCCCGATGGGGAGCTGTATGTGCTCACCGATGAGCCCCGGGGCCGTCTGCTGCGCATCCGCCCGGCCAGTTGAGCGCACCATCCCGTCTGTGAGCTGGTGGAATGGCCGTCAGCACCCCTGCCCTCCGCTGTGCCTCCGGAAACCTCGCCCCAGGTCCCCCGGTCGCCGGAGCCCCGTCCGCCCCTGCAACGGATCGATCAGACCCTGCTCGATCGGCTCAGTGGGGAGGCGCGCCGGGAGGCCCGTCTGCGCCGCCACCACAACCTGCACCGGTTGCCTGACAAGGTGCAGCGGTTTCTGAATGCCCTGCAGCCCGGCACCTACGTGCGCCCGCACCGACACTGTCGGGACGAACCCGGCAGCGGTTTCGAGTGCTTCGTGGTGCTCCAGGGGGCCATCGGCCTGCTGGTTCTGAACAGGGCCGGAGAGGTGAGCCGCATCGAGCGACTGGAGGCCAACGGTCCGCTGAAGGGGATCGAGCTGGCCGAGGGCCAGTTCCACACCCTGGTGGCCCTCCTCCCGGACACGGTGATGCTCGAACTCAAGCAGGGGCCCTATGAGCCCGCCACCGACAAGGAGTTCCTGACCCGGTTTCCCGCCGAGGGCACACCGGATGCAGTGCTCCAGGAACGCCGCTGGCGGAACCTGTTTGAGCCCGCCGAAGCCTCAAAGGGCTGAAGGTGCAGGCCGGCCGTGGGGCCCAGGGGGAGCGCTTACACCGACACTGGATTGACGGCCTTCTGCTGCTCCAGCACCTCGGCCAGACCCTCGAGATCCGCATCCGTGATCTTCGTCTGCATCGGGCAGTGCTTGGGACCGCACATCGAGCAGAACTCGGCCTGCTTGTAGATGTCCGCCGGCAGGGTTTCGTCGTGGTACTCGCGGGCCCGCTCCGGATCGAGGCTCAGCTCGAACTGCTTGTTCCAGTCGAAGGCATAGCGGGCCCGGCTCAGCTCATCGTCGCGGTCGCGGGCCCCCGGGCGGTGACGGGCAATGTCGGCGGCGTGGGCGGCGATCTTGTAGGCGATCAGGCCCTCGCGCACGTCTTCGGCGTTGGGCAGGCCCAGGTGCTCCTTCGGGGTCACGTAGCAGAGCATGGCCGTGCCGTACCACCCCGCCATCGCCGCGCCAATGGCGCTGGTGATGTGGTCGTAGCCGGGGGCGATGTCGGTCACCAGGGGGCCAAGCACATAGAAGGGCGCCTCGCTGCACTCCTCCATCTGCTTTTTGACGTTGAACTCGATCTGGTCCATCGGCACGTGGCCCGGACCCTCCACCATCACCTGGATGTCGTGCTGCCAGGCGCGGCGGGTGAGCTGGCCCAGGGTTTTGAGCTCAGCCAGCTGGGCGGCGTCGGAGGCGTCGTGCTGGCAGCCCGGCCGCAGCGAATCGCCCAGGGAGAAGCTGCAGTCGTAGCGCTTGAAGATTTCGATGATGTCATCGAAATGGGTGTAAAGCGGGTTCTGTTTGTGGTGGTACAGCATCCACTGGGCCAGGATGCCGCCGCCGCGGCTGACGATGCCGGTGAGGCGGCCCTTCACCAGGGGCAGATGCTCGATCAGCAGACCGGCGTGGATCGTCTGGTAGTCGACCCCCTGCTGGCAGTGCTTCTCGATGATGTGCAGGAAGTCGTCGGCGTCGAGCTTCTCGATCGAGCCATGCACGCTCTCAAGCGCCTGATACACGGGCACCGTGCCGATCGGCACCGGCGAGGCCTTGATGATCGCCGTGCGCACCTCATCGAGGTTGACGCCACCGGTGGAGAGATCCATCACCGTGTCGGCGCCATATTTCACCGCCAGGCGCAGCTTGGCCACCTCCTCATCGAGGTCGGAGGCGTTGGGCGAGGCACCGATGTTGGCGTTCACCTTGCAGCGGCTGGCGATGCCGATCGCCATCGGCTCAAGGTTGGTGTGGTTGATGTTGGCCGGGATGATCATGCGGCCCCGCGCCACCTCCTCCATCACCAGCGACTCGGGCAGGTTCTCCCGTTGGGCCACAAAGGCCATCTCCTCGGTAACCAGGCCCTGGCGGGCGTAGTGCATCTGGCTCACATTGGCGTGACCACGACGCTTCTCGATCCAGGCGCTGCGCATGAGGGAGTCAGGCGATGGTGGGGGGGGATCCGTCTGTGCCCGATGCCTGCATCGGGCACAGACGGATTCGGGGCGCAGCTGGAGTTCGTTCTCACTTCCCTGCGCCGGCATGACCCGGATCAGGTTCGGAGGGTGTGATCTCAGCCCATGGAACACGTGCCTGGACGGCACGGGAACGGGCACCCCTAGTGACGCTGAAAACCTAGCAAGACCGGCCTGAGCCTGCCTGCCATGGCACGGGCAGGCAGGCAGGCTCAGGCCTGCAGGCCGTTCAGCGCCGCGGCCACCACCCGGTGATCCCCGTCCTGCTGGAGGCTCTGCAGCAGGGTGCGCGCCTCCTCGGCGACGGCCCTGTCCCCCGAGGGCGAGGCGGCTGCCCGGGCCAGCCGGGTCAGGATCTCGGCCCCGCCGACGCGCACCGTGCCATCCGCATCGGTGAGGGCCAGCCGGGCCAGTTCCAGCAGATCGGCCGGTCTTGCGGCCGGATGGTCCGCCACCGCCGCCAGCACACTGCAGCGCAGCAGCCACTGCGCATCGCGGCGAAAGGCCTCCAGCACCACCGGCCAGGCCCGCTCCAGGCCATAGCTCACCAGCGAATTGGCCGCCTCGGCGCGCACGTTGGCATCCTCGTCATGCTTCAGGGCGTCCAGCAGGGCGGTCCAGCCCGCCTCGCTCTGCTTCACCCCGAGACCGGCACAGCTGAGCGAGCGCACCATGAAGGCCGACTGCTCGAGGCCCAGCAGCAGCAGCGGCACCGCCTGTTCCGCGGGGATCTCCCGCAATCCGGCCAGGGCTGGCATCGAACGGGACGGATCGCCGGAGGCGATGGCGGCGCGCAGGGCCTCCAGCTCGGCCGGGACGTCGGAAGGGTTGGTCATTCCTCCAGCCTGGCGGATGGCCCAACCTGCCGCAGCGCCTCGAGCAGACGCCGCCTGCGGCGGCGCCGGTTGTTGACGCTCGTGGCCAGCAGGCCCACCCCGATCACCAGCGCCGGCAGCACCGGCAGGCGGTCGTGGCCCTGACGGTGCACCGCCACGACCAGGGCCATCGCCAGCAGCAGGGGCGCGGACAGCGCCAGCAACCCCTTCAGCCAGAAGCGCTGCCTCATCGCGGCCGATCCATCCAGCGCAGCAGGCTGAGGGTCAGGACCCGGATGCCGACCGCCAGCGCCCCCTCATCCGGCGCGAAGGTGTTGCTGTGGAGCGGGCTGCAGCCCTGGGGGCCGGCCACCCCCAGGCGGAACATGGTGCCGCGCAGGCCATCGAGCAGTTCGGCGAAGTCCTCCGCCCCCAGCGAAGGCTGCTCGAGCCACTGCACCCGATCGGGGCCCAGCAGCTCGGCACCGGCCTGCGCCACCAGCTCGGTGAGGGCGGGATCGTTGTGCACCGGCGGTGAGATGCAGCGGTAGCGGACCCGGGCTTCACCGCCATGGCCCTGACAGAGGGCGTGGACGGTCTCCTCGATCCAGGCCGGCAGCTGGGCATGCACGTCATTGTCGAGGCAGCGGACGGTGCCGAGCAGGCGCACGTGATCGGCGATCACGTTGAAGGCCCTGCCCCCTTCGATGCGCCCGAAACTCACCACCACCGGATGCAGCGCATCGAGGCGTCGGCTGATCGCCTCCTGCAGGCCGCTGACCACCCGGGCCGCGATCCAGATCGCATCGGTGCTCTGGTGGGGTCGGGCGCCATGGCCGCCCTCGCCCAGCACTTCCACCTCCAGTTCGCCCGCCGCCGCGGTGAGGCTGCCGCTGCGCACCCCGATGCTCCCCACCGGGATGCTCGGAAACACATGCACGCCGAACAGGGCGTCAAGCCCCGCGGTGGCCCCATCCAGCTTCATCCAGGCCGCCCCCTGGGCCGTCTCCTCGGCCGGCTGAAACAGCAACCGCACGCGGCCGCGCAGCAGCTGGGGCTGCCGCTGCACCACGGCCGCCAGCAGGCGCGCCACGCCCAGCCCCACGGCGGTGTGCAGGTCGTGCCCACAGGCATGCATCAACCCCTGCACCGTGGAGGCGTAGTCGAGACCGGTGCGCTCCTCCACCGGCAAGGCATCCATGTCGACCCGCAGGCCCACCACAGGAAGCGGCTCACCCTCCGGCCCGGCGGAGGACCCCAGTTCGGCGACCACGCCGGTGCGACCCACGCCCTCCCGCACCTGCCAGCCCCAACGGCGCAGCTCCCCCGCCACCAGGGCGGCCGTCTGCTGCTCATGGCCACTCAGTTCCGGATGGCGGTGAAGATGGCGGCGCAACTGGATCAGTTCGGGCAGCACCGCCGCCAGCTCGGGCTCCAGAGCCAATGACTGCCAGCTGGGCCCGGCAACCGGAGCGTTGGTCGGAGCGGGGCTGGTGTTCATGCGCATCAGGGAAACGACGGCCGGCGGGGCCGGTCAGGAGAGGGCCAGGAACTGCTGCAGAGCCTCGACCGGATCGGGGGGCCAGCGCCGCGTCTGCCGCAACCATTCTCCCTGGCGGTAACGGGGATCGAGGCCCGAGGCCGCCGCCCAGTGGCTCTCGGCCTCACCCCGGGCCCCCTCTCGCCAGAGCAGGGCGGTGAGGCCCGCCCGGGCATCGGCGAAGAGTGGGTAGCGGCGGATCAGGGCGCGCAGAGCCCGCTCGGCCGTCTCCAGGTCACCCAGCTGGAAGGCGGCCAGGGCGGCACTGGCACGGGCCATGGCGAAGCCAGGCCTGGCTTCGGCCGCCGCCTCGAAACTGGCCCGGGCAGCCCGCCAGTCCCCGCGGGACCCCAGCACGTTGCCGAGGTTGTAGAGCGCCGAGGCCTCGGCGGGGTCGCGCTCGAGGATCCAGCGGTAGTCAGCCTCCGCCGCCTCCCAGCGGCCCAGGGCTTCCTCCGCCGTACCGCGGTTCAGATGGGGATCCGGACTGGCTGGATCCAGGGTCGCCGCACGGGTCTGGTCGGCGATCGCCCCCTCGGGATCGCCCAGGGCCAGCCGCACATTGCCGCGGTTGCTCCAGGCGGCGGCGTCCTCCGGGGCCAGGGCCACCACCCGGTCCCAGAGGGGCAGGGCTTCGGCGAAGCGCCCCTCCCGGCTGGTCGCCAGGGCCTGCTCGAACAGCCGCTGGTGGGCGAGGGGCGGCTCCAGGGCCAGGGCAGGGGGCACGGCAGCCACTGAGGCAAGGCCCAGCAGGAGCGCGGTCGCCGCCGCCAGCACCAGCAGATGCGTGCGACGCCAGCCCGCCAACCACCCCCCGGCCCTGATGCACCCCAGAGCGCGCATGCACCCCATGGCCGGAACGCCCATCGACCTGCTCACGCCGCCGCCAGGTGAGCCCGACCGGCATCGGTCAGAACCCGGCCCCGGGGGGTGCGCTGCAGCAGGCCCTGCTGCAGGAGGTAGGGCTCCACCACCGCCTCCAGGGTGGCGGGATCCTCCCCGAGTCCGGCCGCCAGCGTGTCGAGCCCGACCGGGCCGCCGCCGTAGCTCTCGAGCATCAGCGTCAGCAGACGACGGTCATGGGCGTCGAGCCCCCGGGCATCGACGCGGTGGAGGCTGAGCGCCTCCTGCACCAGAGCGGCGGAGACACGCCCGTGGCCGCCGACGGCCGCCACATCGCGCACCCGGCGCAGCAGGCGGTTGGCGATCCGTGGGGTGCCACGGCACCGGCGGGCGACCTCCAGGGCCGCCTCGGCGTCGAGGGCGACCTGGAGCAGGCCGGCGGCCCGCTGCACGATGGCCTGCAGATCGTCGAGGCCATAGAACTCCAGCCGCTGGATCAGGCCGAACCGGTCCCGCAGCGGCGAACTGAGGGCACCGGCGCGGGTGGTGGCCCCCACAAGGGTGAAGGGGGCGATCGGCAGGCTGCGGGTGCGGGCCGTCGTGCCCTTCCCCACGGTCAGATCCAGGCGGAAGTCTTCCATCGCCGGGTAGAGGAGTTCTTCGGCCACCCGGTTGAGACGGTGGATCTCGTCGATGAACAGCAGTTCATTGGGCTGGAGATTCACCAGCAGGCCGACGATGTCACGGGGGCGCTCCAGGGCCGGTGCGCTGGTGATGCGGCAGCGCACCCCGAGTTCCTCGGCCAGCACGAGGGCCATGGTGGTCTTGCCGAGGCCCGGCGGCCCGTAGAGCAGCACGTGGTCGAGGGCTTCGCCGCGGCCACGGGTGGCCTCCACGGCGATGCCCAGCACCTGCTTGAGCTCCCCCTGGCCGATGTAGTCGGCCAGCCGCCGCGGCCGCAGCCCGTCCTCCCGCTGCAGCGGGCTGTCCCCGTCGCTGGCCGCGACCGCGGGATCCACCAGGCGCTGCTCCCCCGGGAGCGTCTCCAGGGGGCCCGGATCGGCCGGTCGCCCCTGCGCCGGCCTGGCCCGCGGACGGCCACCTGGGGCGGAAGAGGCCGAGGAGACGATCGCCATGGATGGAGGGTACCGGCCCCTGCCTAGGGTCGGGGATGCAAGCCAACGGGACGCAGGGCAGGACGCGATGGCGAAAGGCGGAGCAAAGAAGGCCGCCGCCCGGGCCCGGCGGGATGCCGCGAACCGCCTGCTGGCCGACAACCGCCTGGCCCGGCATCAGTACGAGATCCTTGACACCCTCGAGACCGGCATCGAGCTGCTG